>NZ_POUB01000187.1 GCF_003236335.1 Micromonospora deserti | reverse complement strand
ATGAGCGCTAGTCTCGTGGGCTCGGAGATGTGTATAAGAGAAAGGTCCATCGCCGGGTGCGCCGGTGGTGCCGCGGGCCGCCGGTCGGGTGCCGGGCGTGGCCGACACCCGAGGGGTCAGGAACGCCCGGCGAGCACCGGCAGCTCGGCCCGGGTGTGCCGCATCACCCGCCAGACCACGCCCGGGCGCATCAGGGACTCCAGCGGGTCGACCAGCCCGGCGGAGCGCATGAACGCCTCGGTGAGGCTGGCGTCCTTGGTGGCGGCCAGCTGCAGCCGCTTCATGTAGGCGTGCATCAGCTGCACCTTGCGGGTGCGCTTCCCCTCGACCTCCGGGAAGGTGAGGTTGATCGCCTCGGTCATGTCCCAGGCCGGGTCGATGATCTGGCCCACCGTGCGCATGAACTCCCGCGACTGCGGCGCCTCGCCCCGGCGCAGCAGCTCCCGCAGCGCCAGCGCCTCCAGGGCGGCCAGCGTCTGCGCCTGGGCGAACACCGGGTTCGGGGTGCAGACCGCGTCGCCCAGCACCAGCAGCCCGTCGGGGAAGCGGGACATCCGCTCGTAGCGGCGGCGCAGGGTGGTGGGGAACTTGAACAGCACCGGGTCGTCGAGCGGCTCGGCGTCGGCGATGCCCTCGTAGATCTCCGGGGCGGCGAGCGACTTGACGAACTGGTTGAAGCCCTCCGGGTCCAGGGGCGGGTGGTCACCCATGATGCCGTACGTGGTCAGCTCGACCTTGTTCCCGTCGGACTTGGTGAAGATGGCGCCCCGTGGAGAGTCCGGCGACGCGACGCAGACGATCGAGTGGTCGGTGCCGAACGGGTCGTACCGCAGCTTGTAGTGCCGGGTGGCGTAGCCGAGCCCGATCTTCGTGCCCTCCTCGGCCACCCGCGGGTAGCCCTGCTCCTCCAGCCAGACCGGGGTGCGCGAACCGCGACCGGTGGCGTCGACGACGAGGTCGGCGGTGAGGATCTCCTCCCGGTTGCCCGCACCGTGCCGCTGCACCCGCGCGCCGACGACCCGCGACTTGTCGGCGCTGAAGACCAGGCCGATGATGTCGTGCTTCTCCAGGAAGGTCACGTTCTCCAGCGCGGCTACCCGCTCCCGGACGTGCGCCTCCATCACCGGCCGCCGGGCGGCCACGTTGGTCAGCCCCGCGCGCGTCTGCCGCAGCGGCTTGCCGTTGAAGTACCAGCGGACCGTGCCGGCCAGGTCGGTCAGCGGGCACCCGGCGGTGACCATCTGGGCGGTGATCTCGGGGAACAGGTCCTCCAGGGCCCGAGCGCCGCGGGCGATGAGACCGTTGATGTGCCGGCCCTGCGGTGCGCCCCGCCGCGCCTCCCGGACCCCGAGCAGCTCGTCCCGGTCGACCAGCACCACCTCGCGGTAGCCCTCGCTCAGCGCGCTGGCGGCGAACAACGCGGTGATGCTCCCGCCGAGCACCACCACGCGATTTCCAACTTTGGTACCCACGGCGACCATCTCCTGCCTTCGAGCGAAACCGGTGACGCGGTCAGCGGTTTTCCGATACGTGGCCCACAACCCTCGTGGCTCCCGCGAACAGTGGTGCCGGACGCTGCCGACAATGGTGCCGATTTGCTTGGAAGGTGGGACGCGGGTCGACCGCGGTCATGGTGGCTGACCATTGAACGGGCAGTGTGCGAAACTGCTATGCGGGTCGATTATTCGCCTTATCGGCCACGAGGTAATGGTGGCATCGGGTCATGCGGTGGGCATCTTCTGTGTTGCCCCGGTACCCCGTGGCGGCACCGGCCACCCACGCCGGCGGCGTCGCCGGGCGGACATGGTCGTGCCCACGCCCGGGATCGGGCGTGGGCACGAACGGGATCGGCTCAGGCGAGCCCGCGCGCGGTGGCCAACCGGTGGAAGTTCTCCGCCATCTTCGTCGCCGTCGGGGCGTCGGAGACGATGCCGTAGTAGAACACGTCGCCCAGCACCACCATGACGATGTGTTTGATGCGGTCGATACCGCCGTCGGGGTCGACGCTGCCGTAGAACCGCTTGAGGATCTCGGTGCCCGCCGGGTCCTTCGGCGGTGCGAAGATGATCCGCTGGACCAGACCGACGGTCTCGGCGCCGGCCAGCGCGGGTGCCGCGTGGTCCACGTTGGTCAGCTTGCCGGCGAGCTTGCCGTCCAGCGTGATGTCACCGTCGCTGCACTCCAGCGCTGCCTTGTGCATGTCCGCCAGCTTGGGCCCCTCGGGCAGTTCGACGACGAACTGGGCGAAGAAGTTGTCGTGGCCCAGGTTGTGGTCCTTGCCGACGGGGCTGGCGGCGTTGAACTGCATCCGCCCGTTGAACCCGGCGATGGTGGCGGCCGGGGCGGTCTGCAGCGGGGTCCCGGCGGCGTCGCCGGTGGTCACGTAGTTGACGCAGGCGTCCGGCGTGAAGGCCATCCCCTTCGGGGGAGCCAGCAGGTTCTTCTCCGCGACCTGCGCGAAGTCGAACTCCAGCACCTCGTCCTGGCTGGGATCCTCGTGCGGGTTGGTCAGCAGACCCTTGAGGTCGGCCGGGGCGGCCGACGTTGCCGGCGTCCCCGCGTCCACCGTGGTCTCCGGGGCCGCCGAGCCGGTGTCGGCGCACCCGACGGTGAACACCAGCATCGCCGCGACCGCTCCGGCGGCCACCGTCGATGCTATCTTCCTGCCCCGTACGGGCATAATCTCCCCCCATTCTGGTAACTGCGGCGGGCACTGGTGTTTTTCCGCCGCCCGTGACGGATGGAATGGTGGCGGCGCCCGAATCCGCGGGTGGCCGCCACCGCCATCTCGAACGCGTACGCTAATCACGCCGCCGCACGCCGGCATCTTCCAGAGTGCTTTATTTCCCGGGTCGGTCCCCGCCGGGAGTAACCGTCGTACCGGCCTCGGCGCTGCGCACGTCGGAAGATGTCTCCGCCCCCGCCGGCTGCCATTGTTTCGGAGAAAACCAGCAGGGGCGCAGGTAGCCGGACCGGCCGCGACGTCGCGGCCGCGGGTGTGGCAGTGGACGCGCGGCGCGGCCACCGTCACCGGCGGCGCCCTCTCACGCCACCGGCGTGGGGTGGCCCGGTGCCGTGCCCGTCCCGCGCAGGGCGCACCGGCATCCCGTGCCGACCACGTACCGGGCAACCGGCATCGTCTGCAACGAGGGAGTGGACACGTGACGATTTCTACGACCAGGGCCGGGCGCACCCTGCCCGGTGCCGAGCTGGCCGAGCTGGACAAGCGGTACGTCCTGCACTCGCACCAGCGTGACGAGCGACCGTTCCGCCGGATGATCGTCCGGGGCGTCGGCTCCACGGTGTGGGACGCCGAGGGGCGGGAGTTGCTCGACATGCTCGGCGGCGGCATCTGGGTTGCCCAGGTCGGTCACGGCCGCCGGGAGCTCGCCGAGGCCGCCGCCGCGCAGATCACCGAGCTGGCCCACTTCACCAGCTTCTTCGAGTTCGGCAACGACAAGTCCGCGCTGCTCGCCCAGCGCCTGGCGGACCTCGCCCCGGGCGACGTCAACCGGGTTTTCTTCACCTCCGGCGGGTCGGAGGGGGTGGACACCGCCATCAAGCTGGCGCGGCTGTTCCACCACCGGCGGGGGCAGACCGAGCGGAACTGGATCATCGCCCGGCACTTCGGCTACCACGGCGCCACCTACGGCAGCGGCACCGCGACCGGCATCCCGGACATGCAGCACGCGGTCGGGCCGAACCTGCCGCACATCGAGAAGGTCACCCCGCCGTACCCGTACCACTCCGAGATGTACGGCGGCGAGGACCCGACCGACTTCCTGCTGCGCGAGCTGGAGGCGACGATCGAGCGGCTCGGCGCGGAGAACATCGCGGCGATGATCGGTGAGCCGATCCTCGGCGGCGGCGGCGTCATCATCCCGCCGGAGGACTACTGGCCGCGCGTCCGCGAGCTGCTCACCGGCCACGGCATCCTGCTGATCGCCGACGAGGTGATCACCGCGTTCGGCCGTACCGGGGCCTGGTTCGACTCGGCGCAGCGCGGCATGGACGCCGACATCATCGTCACCGCGAAGGGGCTCACCAGCGGGTACCAGCCGCTCGGCGCGGTGCTCATGCGTGACCGGGTGGCCGACGTCATGGCGGCCGGGACGGACAGCTTCTTCCACGGCCACACGTACTCCGGTCACCCCACCGCCTGCGCCGTGGCGCTGGCCAACCTGGACGTGCTGGCGAACGAGGGGCTGCTGCGGCGCTCCCTGGACATCGGTGACTGGCTGCGGGCGGGACTGGCCCCGGCCGCGGAGCTGCCGGCCGTCGGCGAGATCCGGGTCGAGGGCGCGACCGTCGGCATCGAGCTGGTCGCCAACCCCCAGACCCGGGAGCCGGTCGCCCCGGACCTCGCCCTCGCGGTGGCCGACGAGCTGTACGACAACCACCGGGTCATCACCCGCAACTACGGCCCGGTGCTGGTGCTCTCCCCGCCGCTGGTGCTCGACGAGCAGCAGGCCCGGCGGGCGGCCTCGGCGATCGTGGAGGTGCTGTCCCGCCTGGACGTCAAGGCCGGGCGGGTCAACCCGAGCTGACCGGACCCGGGTGCCCGGTGCCGGCGGTCCCGCCGGCACCGGGCACCGGCGTGCCTGGGTTGTGCGTCGCGCAACGTGCCCGGAACGGCGGTGGCGGCACCGTATAGTGCCGCGCATGGACGACATCGCGGACCGGTATCTACGCCGCTCGGACGCGTTCGCCCGGACCGTCGCGGCAGTGCCGGCCACCGCCTGGGGTGACCCGACCCCGTGTGGTGAGTGGACGGTGCGGGATCTGGTCGCCCACGTGGTGGAGATGAACGGCGTCCACCTCGGCCGCGCGGGCGCCCGGACTCGGTCCGGCCCACCGGTCGCCGACGACCCGCTCGGGGCGTTCCGCTCGATCCGGGACCAGGTGCGCGACGCGCTCGCCGACTCCGCGGTCGCCGGCGCGCGGGTCGGCGGCAGGCTCGGCGACTGGACGTACGCGGAGGTCATCGACCGGGCGATCGGCATGGAGCTGGTGGTGCACCACTGGGACCTGGCCCGCGCCCTCGGGCGGCGGGCCCGGATCGACCTGGCCGACGTGGACCACCTCTGGCGCACCGTCGAGCTGGTTGGCGAGGACGAGGTGAGGTTCGGCTTCGGGCCGGCGGTGCCACCCCCGCCCGGCGCGGACGAGCAGGCCCGGCTCCTGGCCCACCTGGGCCGCCACGACGACGGCCGCTGACCCGGGGCCCGGGCCAGCGGCCGTGTCACCCGTGCCGCGGACCGACCTGCCGGCCGGGGTGGGCCGGTCCGCGGCCCGGGGGTCAGGGTCGGGGCGTGAAGGTGACCGGCAGCCGCTCCAGCCGGTGCAGCACGAAGCTGGCCTTCCAGGTCAGCTCGTCGGCGGGTACGGCCAGCGCGAGATTCTCCAGCCGGCGCAGCACCGTCGCGAACGCCACCTCGCCCTCCAGCCGGGCCAGCGGTGCGCCGAGGCAGAAGTGGATCCCGTGGCTGAAGCTGAGGATGTGCCCCGTGTTTTCGCGGCGCAGGTCCAGCCGGCCCGGATCCTGGAACACCGCGGGATCGTGGTTCGCCGCCGCGGCGGCGATGACCACGTGCTCGCCGGGCTGGATCTCGAAGCCGGCGATCTGCAGCCGCTCCCGGGCGAAGTGGTAGGTCACGCAGGACACCGGGCTGTCGTAGCGCAGCAGCTCGTCGACGGCGTTGGGCATCAGCGCCGGCTCGGCCCGCAGCAGGTCGGTGGCCTCGGGATGGCGCAGCAGCGCCAGCAGCCCGTTGGCCACCAGGTTGACGGTGGTCTCGAAACCGGCGCTGAGCAGCAGCAGCGCGTTGGACCGCAGCTCCAGGTCACTGAGCCGGTCGTCCCGCTCCTGCGCGGCGATCATGGCCGAGATCAGGTCGTCACGCGGGTCCCGCCGGCGCAGCTCGACCAGCTTGCTGAGGTACGTGTCGAACCACCTGCCGGCGGCGATGATGGCATCGAAGCTGGCTGAGGCGTTGATCCCGGTCAGCGTCTCCGCGTGCTGCTCGAACTCGTCGCGGTCCTCGAACGGTACGCCGAGCATCTCACTGATCACCGCGATCGGCAGGGGTAGGGCCAGGTCCTGCACGAGATCGGCGTGCCCCTGCGCGGCCACCGCGTCGATCAGCCGGTCGGTGATCTCCTGGATCCTCGGTTGCATCTGCTCCACCCGGCGTCGGGTGAACGCCTTGGACACCAGTCGACGCAGCCGCGCGTGGTCCGGCGGATCCGCGAAGAGCATGTGCCGGGAGAGCGGGTAGTCGTCGCTGGCCAGCGGATGGTACTTGTGCAGCTCCGGGTCGGCGGCCTCGACGCTGCGCACCAGCCTCGGGTCGGACAACGCCTC
Source organism: Micromonospora deserti (assembly GCF_003236335.1). Lineage (GTDB taxonomy): Bacteria > Actinomycetota > Actinomycetes > Mycobacteriales > Micromonosporaceae > Micromonospora > Micromonospora deserti. The sequence goes on along the minus strand of NZ_POUB01000187.1, from coordinate 5,762 downwards.
CCGGGCCTCCCGGTTGCCGGTGACCAGGACGGAGGGCATCCCGTCCGGCAGGGTCACCCGGTGGACAGGGCGCCGGTCACCCAGTTGGGTCAGCAGCGCCAGCGGGTTGGCGAACACTTCGGTGCTCAGCGCGACCGCGCCGTCTCGGTTCTCCATCGGACTCCTCGTTGGACTGCGGCGGGTGGGCAGGTTGTCGGCCGGGGGTCGGCGCTGGTCGCCGGCGACCAGCGCGCCGGCGCGGGTCGGCGCCGGCACTCGGCCGGCGAGCCCGGTGCCGGCGGGGCTCACCAGTGGACGGGCAGGCAGGCCAGGCGCTGCACGTCCCCGCTCTGGTAGGTGGGGAGGTGCGCGGCCGGCACCGCGAGCCGGAGCCCGGGCAGCCTCCGCACCAGGGCGCGGAAGGCGATGTCCAGCTCCAGCCGGGCCAGGTTGTGGCCCAGGCAGTGGTGGATGCCGTAGCTGAAGGCGAGGTGGTTCGACGGCGGCCGGGTGACGTCCAGGGTGTCCGGGTGGCTGGTCACGTTCGGGTCGATGTTGGCCCCGGCGAAGCTGACCAGGATGCCGTCACCGGCCCGGATGACGTGCCCGCCGATCTCGATGTCCTCGGTGGCCACCCGGGCGAGCTGCTCGACCAGCGAGATGTAGCGCAGCATCTCCTCCACCGCGCCGGGCACCAGCTCCGGGTCGGCCACCAGCCGCTGGTACTGGTCCGGGTTCTCCAGCAGGGCGAGCGTGCCCAGTCCGATGATGCTCGACGTGGTGATCGTGCCGGCCACCAGGATCGCCATCGCGAACGACACCAGCTCCTTGGCCGTCATGGTGCCCGGCGCGACGTAGCTGGCGATCAGGTCGTCGATCAGGCCGGTGGCCGGCTCCGCCCGCCGCGACTCGACCAGGTCGGTCAGGTACGCGGTCAGTTGCTCCATCGCCTCGTCGGCCCGCTCCGGCTCGAACAGGTCGCGGGCCAGCGGCTCGAAGATCTCCCGGTCGGCGTACGGGACCCCGAGGTAGGCGCAGACCACCCGGGTCGGTACCGGGGTGGAGAAGGCGGACACCAGGTCCCCGGGGGCGCCGCTGTCGACCAGCGAGTCCAGGCACTCCTCGACGATGCGCTCGATCTCCGGGCGTAGCACCGCGACCCGCCGTACGGTGAACCGGGGCACCAGCATCTGCCGCTGCCGGGTGTGCTCCGGCGGGTCCACGCCGAACAGGGCGCCGGCGAAGCCGCCGTCCTGCTCCTTGGCCATCTCCCGCGTCGCCCGCATCCGGGTGTGGCGTTCGTCCATCACTGGGTAGTTGGGAAAGTCCGAGCGGTTGGACACCCGCCGGTCGGCGAGCAGGGCGCGGGCCTCGGTCGGCCCGGTGACGAACCAGGCGACCTTGCCGTCGTAGAGCCGTACCTTCGAGATCGGTCCGGGCTCGCGCAGCCGGGCGAACTCCGGCGACGGCCGGTACGGGCACTCCCGGGGGAGCGGATAGCTGGGCAGTTCCGACGAGCCCGGCTCCGATGTGGTCTTCACTGGCACGGCCATGGCCACCCCTCGTACGGAAAGCGGAACCGTCGTCCCGCGTACGGCGCGGACCGCCGGCGCGCGATCGACCGGTGACCGGCGTCCACCCGGGGGCCGGCTCGGTCGCGCCACGACCCGGCTGGGCGCTGCTGACACGACGCCGTCAACGGTCGCCGCACCGCACCTGACCGCGCATCCTCCCGATTGCGCTGCGCCGTCCGCCGTGCCGGCGCCGTGGCTGGCCGGGCCCGCTCAACGGTCACATTCCCCCAGGCAGATCCAGCAATTCCAGAGAACTGGTGGACGAACCGCGTTGCTAGATTGCCGGCAGCAAATGGCAATTGCATCCGCCGCACAAATAGCTAACCCCTTTTGCCTGGAAAGGACGGCCGCACCATGACAGCGATCAACGAGGCGGCGACACCGGCGAGGGAGTCGCTCCCGACGAGACTTCCGTCCCTGACCGCACTGCGCATCATCGCCGCGAGCCTGGTGTTCGTCGGGCACGGGCTGATCCACCCGATCTTCCGCGACGACGACGCCAACAAGGTTTACGCGTTCCTCGCGCACAACACCGGATCGGTCGGTGTCTCCTTCTTCTTCGTCCTGAGCGGTTTCGTCCTCACCTGGTCGGCCCGGTCGGCCGACACCACCGGAGCGTTCCTCCGCCGCCGGTTCTTCAAGATCTTCCCGAACCACGTGGTGGTCTACCTCGCGGTGCTCGCCCTGATGGTGATCGCCGGCCTGCCCGTCATGCTCGGGCCGACGCTGGCCAGCCTCCCGCTGATCCAGGGCTTCCTGCCCGATCCGGCCTACCACCTGTTCGCGGTCAACGGTCCCACCTGGTCGCTCTCGGTCGAGCTGCTCTTCTACGCCCTCTTCCCGGTGCTGCTGCCACTGGTCAACCGGATCCGGCCGCAGCGGCTCTGGGTCGCCGCCGGGCTGGTGGTCGCGGGCGCCATGCTGCTGCCGGTGATCGCCAAGGCCCTGCTGCCGGACCAGCCGCCGAGCCTGCTGTCCAGCACGCTGTCCTGGCCGGAGCAGTGGTTCGTCTACTTCTTCCCGCCGGCGCGGCTGTTCGAGTTCCTGGCCGGCATGGTCATGGCCCGGATCCTGCTGTCTGGGCGGTGGATCGGTGTCCGCACCACCCTGCCGGCGGTGCTGCTGGTGGCGGTCTACGCGGCGACCCTGCCGTTGAGCCTGATGGACGGCTACCAGTCGCTGCTGCTGGTGCCCATGATCCTGCTGATCACCGCCGCCGCCGCGAACGACGTGGCCGGCCGCCGTTCGCTGCTGAGCAACCGGCCGATGGTCTGGCTGGGCGAGATCTCCTATGCCTTCTTCCTCGTCCACGTGCACGTCCTCTTCCTGCTGCACGCGGCGGTCAACGGCCAGTTGGGCGTTCGGGCGATGTACCAGCCGTACCAGTTCGACCTCGTCACCGGCATCGCCTTCCTGATCGGCGTGTACCTGGTCTGTGTCCTGGTCTCCTGGCTGCTCTACGCCCTCGTCGAACGACCGGCGATGCGGCGGTGGGCCCGCTCCCGCCCGGCTGTGGCCCCGGCCGTGCCGCACTGACCCGCCGCCGGCCCCGCGGGCCGGCGGAGCGGGCCGGACCCCGGTGGGTGGCAGCGTCGCCTCCCCACCGGGGTTCCGCCTGTCCGAGGGGCGGTGAGGCGGCCGGCCGTCCAGGTCCCGGGCGCCGTCGCGCGTGGTCAGTCCGCCGGGGCCGGTGCCGGCGCCACCGTCACCGGCACGCCGCTGAAGACGGCGTTGCCGGACAGCACGTCGACGACGGTCTCGTCGGTGAGGGCGTTCGCGTTCACCCCCGGGTCGCGGGCGGCCAGCTGCTGGCCGGTGCGGCGGTGCCCCCAGCCGTGCGGCAGGCTCACCACGCCCGCCATGACCGTGTCGTTCGCCTCCACGGCTACGACCAGCTCGCCGGCGGCGGACCGGACGACGGCGTGACCGTCGAGCCCGAGCCGGGCGATGTCGGCCGGGTTGACGTGCAGGGTGCAGCGGTTGCTCCCACCCACCAACGTGGGGGTGTTGTGCAGCCAGCTGTTGTTCGACCGCAGCTGGCGGCGGCCGACGAGCAGGAACTCCGGCTGCGGGCCGGCGAAGCGGGCCCGCAGCCGTGGCACGTCGGCGATCAGCGCCGGCGGGGCCAGCTCGACCCGGCCCGACGGGGTGCGCAGCAGTTCCGGCAGTCGCGGCTCCAGCGGGCCCAGGTCGATGCCGTGCGGGTTGGCCCGCAGCTTCTCCAGCGACAGGTCGTACGGGCCGAGCCGCAGCATCGCGTCGAGCAGCAGCTCCGGCCCGCTGTCCCCGGTCAGCTCGGCGCGCAGCCGGCCGATGTCCGCGCCGGCCAGCGGTGAACCCGGCACCGACGTGCCGCCCCGCAGCACCGCCTCGAGGATCGCCTCGTCGGCCAGCGACGGGTCCGCGTCGGCCCCCTGGCCGGAGGCCATCAGCACCAGCCGGGCCATGATCTCGGCCTCGGACGGCTGGCCCGGGGCCAACGGCAGGATCTGCGGGGAGAACCGCGTGTAGTTGCGGACCGTCACGATCAGCAGCAGGAAGTCGTAGTGCGGCATCTGGAGGATCCGCGGCGGGGGCAGGATGACATCCGCGTGCCGGGTGGTCTCGTTCAGGTACGGGTCGATCGCCACCATGAAGTCCAGGCCGGGCAGCGCCCGGTCCAGCCGGGGCCCGTTCGGTGCGGAGAGCACCAGGTTGCCGGCGATGCAGATGAACGCGCGGACCTGCCCGGCGCCCGGGGTCTCGATCTCGTCGGCGAGGGTGGCCACCGGGATCTCCCCGAGCACCTCCGGCAATTCGCGGACCCGGCTGTGCCAGCGGCCGGTCGCGAACGGCTGCCCGGTGCGGAAGATCTCCAGCGCCGCGGTCCGGGTGAACATCACCCCGCCGGGACGGTCGAAGTTCCCGGTGAGGATGTTGACCGCGTCGACCAGCCACTGGGCCAGGGTGCCGAACTCCACGGTGGAGGTGCCGACCCGGGTGTAGACGGCGGCGGTGGGCGCCGCGGCCAGGTCCCGGGCCAACCGCCGGACGTCCTCGGCGGGCACCCCGCACACCGGCGCCACCGCCTCGGGGTGGAACTCGGCGGCCAGCGCGCGCAGCTCCTCGACACCGTTGACGTCGACGGTGATCCGGGTCAGCTCTTCGGCGAACAGGGTGTGGATGATCCCGAAGAGCAGGTAGGCGTCGGTACCGGGGCGGACGAACAGGTGTTCGTCGGCGAACGCCGCGGTCCGGGTCCGGCGCGGGTCGACCACGACCACCCGGCCGCCCCGGGCGCGTAGCGCCCGCAGCCGGCTGGCGAAGTCCGGCGCCGCGCAGAGCGAGCCGTGCGACTCCAGCGGGTTCGCCCCGATGATGAGCAGGTGGTCGGTCCGGTCGACGTCGGGCACGGCGATGGCGAACGGGTCACCGAACATGTAGCCGGTCGAGACGTGCTTGGGGATCTGGTCGATTGTGCTGGCGGAGAAGACGTTGCGGGTACCGAGCGCCTGGGTGAGCGGCTCCCGGTACATGAAGCCGGCCATCGTGTGGTAGGTCGGGTTGCCGAAGTAGACGGCGACGGCGTCGCGTCCGTGCTCGGCGACGACCCGGCTCAGTCCCTCGTCGACCCGGCGGAACGCCTCCTCCCAGGTGGCCTCCCGCCACCGCTGCCCGTCCCGGACCATCGGCACCCGCAGCCGGTCCGGGTCCTCGTCGAGCCGGCCGAGGCTGGCCCCCTTGGGGCAGACGTACCCGCCGCTGAACGGGTCGTCGGGATCGCCCCGGACGGAGGTGACGTGCTCCTGGTCGTCGAGGGTGAGCCGCAGGCCACAGACGGCGTCGCAGATCGGGCAGGTCCGGTGCGCGGTTCTCATGGTGCTCCTCAGTGCTCGGGGCGCCCGGGGTGTCGGCGGCGGTGCGGCGCGACGGCAGGCGTTCTGCGCGCGCCGGCCGGAAACCGCCGAGGGCGCCCGGGTGGTACCGGACGCCCACCGGCGGCTGCGGTGACCGTGGCGCCGAGCGGGTGGGTCACCCGCCCGGCCGGGCCGGTCAGCGGCGGGCCGCCTGGAACCCGAGGTGCGCGTAGTGGTCGGCGATGGCGTGGTAGGACTCCTTCGGCTCGACGCGGTAGGTCGAGGCCGGGTCGGCGAAGTCGTCGCGGATCGTCTTGACGATCGCCATGCTGGCGGTGTCCAGGTCGAGGCGGGGGTCGGGGGAGTGCGGGTG
>NZ_POUB01000186.1 GCF_003236335.1 Micromonospora deserti | reverse complement strand
GCTGACGGCGGGGCGGGCACCTGCCCGCCGCGGCGGGTGGGGCCTCGTGTGATCATCGGCGGGTGCCGGTGCGAGCGGAACACGACCGGGCCGTGCTGGCCGGGCTGCTGGGGCGGGATCCGGTGCTGCACGCGTACCAGTTGGGTGACCTGGACGACTTCTTCTGGCCGTACACCTCGTGGTTCCGCCGCGGTGACGAGGTGGCGTTGCTGTACCACGGTGCGGACCTGCCGACGTTGCTGGCGTTCGCGGCGCCGCCGCGGGTGCCGGCGCTGGCGGGCCTGCTGGGCGAGCTGGCGCCGGTGCTGCCGGCCCGGCTGTGGGCGCACCTGTCCCCCGGTGTGGAGTCGGCGCTGGCCGGGGCGTACCGGGTGGACGCGGCGGGTGCGCACTGGAAGATGGCGTTGACCGACCGGGCCCGGCTGGCGGCGGTGCGACCGGCGGGCGTGCCGTTGGACGCCGGTGACCTGCCGTCGTTGCGGGAGTTGTACGCGGCGGCGTATCCGGGCAACTGGTTCGATCCGCGGATGCTGGACACCGGCCGGTACGTGGGTGTCGGTGAGGGCGGGCGGCTGGTGGCGGTGGCCGGGGTGCACGTGTGGTCGCCGGCGTACCGGGTGGCGGCGGTGGGCAACGTGGCGACCCATCCCCGGGCGCGGGGCCGAGGGCTGGCCGGTGCGGCGGTGGCCGCCGTGTGCGGGCGGCTGGGTGACAGCGTCGACCATGTGACGTTGAACGTGAAGGCGGACAACGTCGCGGCGGTGCGGCTGTACGAGCGGCTCGGTTTCACCCGCGTCGCCGATTACGGCGAGTATTTGCTGACCGCCGTCGCGCGGTGACAGTTGGTTGTCTTGCGATTACTTCCCGTGTGGTGGGCTGTCGTGGCCGTCCGGTCACGGCGGCCGCGACGACCGGCCGGGCGGCGGCGGAATCCGGTGACGGCTAGCGTGTCCAGCCGCCACGCGGGGTCAACAACTCAACGCTGGGCTGGGCTTGTGTCGGACCGGCGCGGGCCGCTGGCACCCCTAGCGTCTTCGGGCAGAGGCCGCGCGGTGCCCGTGCGGCGGGAGCTGGAGGAGAACGCATGGCAACAGCAGCAGTCCCCCGGTGGCGATCACGGTCGGTGACCCTGATCGCGGCGGTGGCGGCGGTGACCGGCTTGGCGGCCCCGGCGGCGGCGGCCGAGGTGAGCCCGCCGACGGTCGACCGCGACGCCGACCCGGGGACGTCGATCCCGGTCAGCAAGGTGGTGTCGACCCCGGCGATCCCGCCGAAGCCCGACGTGGTGCTGCTGGTCGACACGACCGGCAGCATGGGCGGGGCGATCGCCAACGTCCGCCGGTGACCGGCCGCCGGGCCCGACCAGGGGTCCGGCGGCCGGGTCGCGTACGCCGGGGTCAGCCGCGACGGCTGGGTGAGTCGAACCGGCCGGCGCGGATTTCCCGCAGCGCGCGCCGGCGGGCGTCCCCGCGCAGCGTGTCGACGTAGAGCCGGCCGGCGAGGTGGTCGGTTTCGTGTTGCAGGGCGCGGGCGAGGAAACCGCTGCCGGGAATGGTAAGCGGTTCGCCGTGCTGGTCGAAGCCGTGCGCGGTGGCGTGCAGCGCCCGCGGGGTCGGGAAGTACAGCCCCGGGATGGACAGGCAGCCCTCGTCGTCGTTCTGGATCTCCTCGGACAGCTCCAGCGTCGGGTTGACCATGTGTCCGCGGTGGCCGTCGGCGTCGTAGACGAACACCTGGGCGCCGACCCCGATCTGGGGGGCGGCGACGCCGGCGCGGCCGGGCGCGCCGAGCAGGGTGTCCATCAGGTCGGTGACCAGGGCGCGTAGCTCGGCGTCAAAGCTGGTCACGGGCTCGGCGGGGGTGCGCAGCACCGGGTCGCCGATGATCCGGATGGGCCGCATCGTCATGGCGGCAAGGTTATCGGTGGTCGGCGGCGGCGGCGCCCGGGCGGTCGCGGATGAGCACCTCGATGCCGTCGAGGATGCGGGCCAGGCCGAACTCGAAGGCCCGGGCGGGGTCGCTGGCGGCCTGGTACTCCTGGCCGGCGGCGGTGCCGACCCGGGCGGCGAGTGGGAACCGGCGCGCGTCGAGGGCCTTCTCTAGGTACGGGGCGTGGGCCTGCCACCACTGCTGCTCGGTCATGCCGGTGTGGGCGGCGGCCTGGGCGGCCTCGACCGCGCTGCGCACGGCGCCGTGCACGAACCCGGAGACGAGGGTGACCACGGCGTCCATCTCCAGGTCGGTCAGGCCGATGCCGTCGACGGCGCGCAGTTCGTACTCGTAGCGGGCGATGAGGTTGGGGCCCAGCGGGGGGCGGGTGGTGGCGACCTGCAGCAGCCACGGGTGGCGCAGGTAGAGGTTCCACGTCTCGCGGGCGATCTGCGCCAGGCGCCCGCGCCACCCGCCGGGCACGTGGTCGGGGCGGGCGGTCTCGCCGTAGACGGTGTCGAGCATGACGTCGAGCAGTTCGCCCTTGCCGGGCACGTACGTGTAGAGGCTCATGGTGCCCACGCCGAGGCGTTCGGCGACCCGCCGCATGGACAGCGCGGCGAGCCCGTCGGCGTCGGCGACCTCGATGGCGGCGCGGACGATCCGGTCGACCGACAGGTCGGGGCGGCCCTTGCGGCTGGCCCGTTCCCGGGTGCGCCACAGCAGGGCGAGGCTGCGCGCCGGGTCGCCGGTGCCGCTGTACTCGGTGGCCATGCCCGGACTCTACCGTCGTCCGTACCGTATGACGTACGGTACGGTGTACGACAATGACGGGAGGCGGGAGCGCGGATGCACATGGACACACCGGCGATCGAGGCCGAAGGGCTGCGCAAGCGATACGGCGACACCGACGCACTGGCCGGGCTGGACCTGACCGTCGCGGCCGGGCGGGTCTGCGCCCTGCTCGGCCCGAACGGGGCGGGCAAGACCACCGCCGTGCGGATCCTGACCACCCTGCTGCGCCCCGACGCCGGCCGGGCCCGGGTCGCCGGCCACGACCTGCTGCGCCATCCCGACCGGGTCCGCGCCGCCATCGGCCTGGTCGGTCAGCACGCCGCCGTCGACGAGGTGCTCGGCGGCCGGCAGAACCTGGTGCTGTTCGCCCGGCTGCACCACCTGCCCCGGCGCGCCGCCCGGGCCCGCGCGGACGACCTGCTGGAACGTTTCGGCCTGGCCGACGCCGCCGGCCGGCCGGTGTCGACGTACTCCGGCGGCATGCGCCGGCGCCTCGACCTGGCCGCCAGCCTGATCGTCGCCCCGCCGGTGCTCTTCCTCGACGAACCCACCACCGGCCTGGACCCGCGGGGGCGCAGCGAGGTGTGGGACGCCGTGCGCGCGCTGGTCGCAGACGGCGCCACCGTGCTGTTGACCACCCAGTACCTGGAGGAGGCCGACCAGCTCGCCGACACCGTCCGGGTGATCGCCGCCGGCCGGGTCGCCGCCGCCGGCACGCCGGCGCAGCTCAAGGACGACCTCGGCGGCGACCGCGTCGACGTGGTGCTGCACCGCGCCGACGAGCTCGACCGGGCCGCCACGGTGATCGCCGCCGCCACGGGCGCGGCCCCGGCGGTCGACCCGGCCGCGCTTCGGGTCAGCGTCGCGGTCACCGAGCGGGTCACCGCTCTGGCCGCGGTGCTGCGCGCCCTCGACGCGGTCGGCCTGCGCGCCGCCGATGTCGCGGTGCGCCGCCCCACCCTGGACGAGGTGTTCCTGCACCTCACCGACACACAGAAGGTGACCGGATGAGCAGTCTCTCCCTCGCCCCGCGCAGGCTGCGCTGGGCCGTGGCCGACACCCTCGTGCTGACCGGCCGGGCCCTGGACCACTGGGCCCGGCAACCCGCCCAGGTGATGGTCGGGCTGCTGTTTCCCGTGCTGCTGGTGCTGATGTTCGGCTACCTGTTCGGCGGGGCGATGTCGGTGCCCGGCGGCGGCGACTACCGCGAGTTCCTGCTGCCCGGCATGTTCGCCATGACCATGGTTTTCGGCGTCGAGGCCAGCTACGCCGCGGTGGCCACCGACACCGCCCGCGGGGTCACCGACCGGTTCCGCTCGCTGCCGATGGCGCGGTCCGCGGTGGTCACCGGCCGGGCCGCCGCCGACCTGGTCAACTCCGCCGCGGGACTGGTCGTCATGCTCGCCTGCGGCGCGGCGGTGGGCTGGCGGTGGCACCACGGTGCCGCCGCCGCGGCCGCCGCCGTCGGGCTGCTCCTGCTGCTGCGGCTCGCGCTGATCTGGGTCGGCATCCACCTGGCGCTGGTGCTGCGCAGGCCGGAGTCGGTGATGGTGCTGCAGATCCTGGTGTGGCCGGTCGGGTTCACCTCGAACGCGTTCGTCGCCCCGGAGAGCATGCCCGGGTGGCTCGCCGCGCTCGCGCAGTGGAATCCGCTGTCGGCGACGGTCGCCGCCTGCCGGGAGCTGTTCGGCAACCCCGGCTGGGGTGGCGACTCGTTCGCCGCGCAGCACGCCGTCATCCTCGCGGTGGCCTGGCCACTGCTGCTGACCGCCGTCTTCCTGCCCCTGTCCGTACGCCGCTACCGGCGGCTGAGCCGCTGACCGCGGTCGGTCAGCGGGCCACGGCCACGTCGGCGTCGAGCAGCTCCCGCACGTGCCGCGCGCGCCTCCCGGTCCGGGGCTCCTCCACCGCCCAACTAATGTAACAGTGCTGTTGTATCTGTGGATGGGGGAGGAACGGATCCATGACCGGGCGATATCCACCGATCGAGCCGTACGCGCACGGAATGCTCGACGTCGGCGACGGCCAGCTCGTCCACTGGGAGACCTGCGGCAATCCCGACGGCAAACCGGCGGTGGTGCTGCACGGCGGCCCCGGCTCCGGGTGCGCCCCGGCGTGGCGGCAGCTGTTCGACCCGGCCCGCTACCGGGTGGTCCTGTTCGACCAGCGCGGCTGCGGTCGCAGTCTCCCCCACGCGGCCGACCCAGCGGTGGACCTGTCCACCAACACCACCGGCCACCTGGTCGCCGACATCGAACGGCTGCGCGAGCACCTCGGCGTGAACCGCTGGCTGGTGCTCGGCGCCTCCTGGGGGTCGACCCTCGGTCTGGCCTACGCCCAGCGGCACCCGCAGCGGGTCAGCGAGCTGGTGCTGTTCAGCGTGGTGACCACCACCCGCCGGGAGGTCGACTGGGTCACCCGGGACATGGGGCGGGTCTTCCCGGTCGAGTGGGAGCGTTTCCGTGCCGGCGTGCCGGCGGCCGACCGGGACGGCGACCTCGCCGACGCGTACGCCCGGCTGCTGGCCGACCCGGATCCGGCGGTGCGCGACCGGGCGGCGCGCGACTGGTGCGCCTGGGAGGACACCCACGTGGCCACCGTCCCCGGCCACCGGCCGGACCCCATCTACGCCGACCCGGTGTTCCGGATGGTGTTCGCCCGGCTGGTCACCCACTACTGGCGCCACGCCGGGTTCCTGCCCGACGGCGAGCTGCTGCGTGGCGCCGGGCGGCTGGCCGGAATCCCCGGCGTGCTGCTGCACGGCCGCCTGGACATCAGCGGCCCGCCGGACATCCCCTGGCGCCTCGCCCGGGCCTGGCCGGACGCCCGGCTGGAACTGCTGGACGCCGCCGGGCACGGCAGCGGGCACGGCATGGCCGAGCGGGTGGTGGCGGCGCTGGACGACTTTGCCGGTCGAGTCCGCTGATCGGCCCGGCTCAGCGGACTCGGTCGTAGACGAGAGCCAACGTGCCGTGTTCACCCGCGGCCCGGCTGACGAGCGCCCACTGCCCCGCGGGCAGGCCGTCGTCGAAGAGGCGCCCGCCGCCGACGCCCAGGTGCGCGCCGACGGGCACCCGGTCCGCGATGAGGACGTCGCACGGCTCTCACCGCTCGGGCACGCCCACATCAACATGCTCGGCCGCTACGCCTTCACCCCGCGCACCGACCAGACGCTACGCCCACTGCGTGACCGGACGCCGTCGACGAGTAGCCGGCGACGCCCGATCGCCACCTGGACCAGCACTGGTCAGTTGTTGCTGGACGCTGGGGGCCTAGCTCCGCCGGGCGTCCTTGACGAACACGATCCCGTCGTTGCTGGCCAGGTGCGCCGGGTCCAGCGGGGAGTAGCCGTACCAGGGGGAAACGCGGCCAGCGGGTGTCACCTCGCCGAGGATAGCGGCCAGTCGGCGGGCCTCGACGACGTACCGGTCCTCCGGGAGCGCGTACAGGAGCCCTTCGATGGTGTCCGGAGGCGGGGTGTCCACTCCCTGGTGACGGATCGTGCCGAGGGCCGTGGCCAGGAAGGCGTACCCCTGGCCCAGGTGGGCGCTGACGATCGCGCCGGCGCTCCACCATTCCACCGGCAGGTCGCCCATCCGCATCCTGCTCTTGTTCCGCTGGAGGTGGCCGTTGTGGGCGTTCGCCAGCGCCGGGCCCTGCTCGGCGATGGCGAGCAGGTTGGCGGCCATCATCGAGTCCCGCACGCCGAGCAGCCGCGCCATGCGGCTCGGTGACGTGTCGGCCATCCAGAAGTGGTAGCGCAGCAGCCCGGTGGCGGTGCGCCCGTACAGGCGTGCCCGGTCCCAGTCGTCCGGTGAGGACGCCGCGATCAGCTGTGGCGTCTGCGCGTCGAGCAGCGTCACCAGGTCGTCGGCGAGCAGCCGCAACTGCTTGGCCTCGGGTGTCTGCCCCACGGACTGGGATGGGTCCATCATCGCGGCGGGGTTGGTCCACTGGTCGTCGGCGCCGAGCAGGCGGTCGAGCGTATCGGCGGCGCAGGGGAGCAGATCGGCGTCGGCCCAGGCGGTGAGGTAGGCGTGCAGTGCGGTGAGGGCCTGCCGGGGGCTCGCGGCACCGGTGATCTCCAGCGGGCCGTCGAAACCGGCGAAGCGCAGCCGCTCGGACGCGGGCCGGCCGTCGCTGTACGCGCGCATCCAGCGCACCAGCTCGCGGTTGGCCGGGAAGGCGCCCCACTCGTGGCTGAAGCCGCGCTCCATGACCTCGTCGAGGGTGCCGGCGCCCGAGGTGACGTAGTCGTCCACGATTAGGCCCATCATGCAGTCGCTCTCGATGGCGATCGTCCGGTAGCCCTCCAGCTCGACGAGTTGCCGGAAAAGATCGTTCCGCAGCTCGAGCAGAACGTCCTCGCCGTGGGTCGGCTCACCCAAGGCAAGCAGCCGCGGCCTGGCCGTGAGCAACCGCATGACGGTAGCAGCGTCGACGACATGGGCGGTGTCTGTGATGCCAGCAGTCATGCCCTCAACGGTATCGTTGAACCAACGGTTGAAACTTCTCCGCGATATTGGCAGGACCTTGAGGCAAAACCTTCAAAACGGTGGGCGACTCAGGCCGGTTGACCTGGCGCGTGGGCATGGTCTGTCCACGCAGGCGATCAGGAACTACGAGGCGGCCGGGATCCTTCCGGCGGCTGGACGCACCCCGCATGGTTACCGCACCTACACGCGGCGGCACGCGCAAGCCCTGCGCGCGTTCCTCGCCCTCGTGCCCGGACACGGTCACCAGACGGCCACGTCGATCATGCAGGCGATCAACCGGGACGCGACCGAGGATGCGCTCCGGCTTATCGACGAGAGTCACGCCCAGCTTCTTGACGACCGCCGCACCCTCCAGGCCGTCGAAGCCGCTGTTCGTGACCTCGAGCCGGTGCCGCAGGAACGCGGCGACACGTTCGTCGGTCCCCTGGCGAGAAGGCTCGGCATCCGCCCGGCCACCCTCCGTAAATGGGAACGCGCTGGCTTGGTCGAGCCACGCCGTGACCCGCAGACGGGCTATCGGGTCTACAGCGCGGCCGACGTGCGCGACGTCCTACTGGCTCACCAGCTCAGACGAGGTGGTTACCTGCTGGTGCAGATCGCCCCGCTGATTGTCCAGGTCCGTTCCGCCGGAGGCATTGCGCCGCTCGAGTCCATGCTCCGCGACTGGCGTGCCCGCCTGTCGGCCAAGAGTCGCGCCATGCTCACCGGCGCTGCCGCATTGGACGCCTACCTCAACTGCCGGCCGGTCCCGTCCGGAGACGAGCCGAGCGCCTGCACCGCCGCCTCGTCGACCACGAACCCGACTCAGCCGCCCAACAGCTCCCGCTGATCGTCGCCATCGTCCCTCGGTCGCTTTCGGGATGATCAACAACGGGCGCCAGTCGGGCACGTTTCTGCAGCAAGGCCAGTCCCGAAACCGGCGCGTCGCCAGCGAGTTTACTGCGCCCGCACCCTCTCAGGCGCCACGCTTGGGTAGCTGACCCAGCCCGCCGAAAACTTGATCCTGGTGTGGATGAAGAAATGTAGACGGTCCCGGCACGATGTGTGCCGGGACCGGTCGGTGTGTCGGGCGGGGTCAGCCGACGGTGCCGTGCTTGTAGAGGTCGAGGGGTTCGAGGTCGGAACTCGGGAACGCCTGGTCACCTCGGCTGTATCACCAACGTTCATTATCGGACGTGCGGCAGCTTTCGACCAACTTCTTGATCCCGGGACGCATCATTTAGCAGCTAAGGGCTTTTGCCACTGGCACGCCCAATGGCTCGCTTCACCGGCTGATGATGTCGGCGAGCTGGGGGCGGGCGAGGGCGATCCAGTCAGCGGTGCGGACCGCGACGGAGCGGTCCAAGCGGGCGGCGTTGAAGAAGAGCTCGGGAGCCTGCAGCAGCGTCGGGTCAGCGACGAGTTGAAGGCGCTGGTCGTAGCTGACGGGCAAGACTGTGCCGCTGACGCTGCCGGCTAGCTCTTCGGCCTTGTCGGTGGAGGCGAAGGAGACGTAGGTGCCGCCGAGCAGCGTCTTGACGGCACTCAGGTCCAGCCGGGCGTCGCCGGGCACGACCGCGAGCACGTACCGGGTCTGCTTCTTGCCGATCTTCACCATGACGATCAAGCACTTGGCGGCGTGCGCGACGGGGTGGCCGCGCATGCCGCTGACCAGCTCGGTGCGGCCCTCGGCAGGGTGTTCCAGGAGCCGGTAGGAGGCGCCCGCAGCCTCCAGGTCAGCGATCAGCCGCTCGTACAGCTGGTACTTGCCGGGGACAGGCGGCATGTCCGGGCCCGGGCTGGTCTCTGGCCGAGTCATCGAGTGGCCTCCTGGGGCGTGCGTCCGATGGGTTCCGTAGATGCTCCGGCCGAGGGGACTTCCGCCGCGTCCTCGCCCGCGGTCGCGGGCAGCCGGGCGCGGTGGCGGGTCTCGACGCGCTGGCCCCAGAAGGTGCCGGCGATCACGAGCACGGCGCCGACCGCGCCAGCCGGGCCGAGGACATCACCAGCCAAGCACAGCCCGATCAGGACCGCCCACAGTGGTTCAGTCCCGAGCAGCAGGCTCGCGCGGGACGCGGAGGTGCGACGCACCGCCCACAGCTGCACAAGGAAGGCGAACATGCTGCATCCGAGTGCCAGGTAGAGCACGTTCAGCCACTGCGTGGGCCCGAAGCCGGTCACCGCGCGAGCGACCGCGGGCGCACCGGCCGCGGTGAAGATCACCGCCCCGACGATCGTCTGCAGCAGCGTCAGGGTGATGGTGTCCATCGGGACTGCGTCATGGGGGCGCGTGCGGGTCAGCCGGCTTGAGGCGGTCACGTGCACGGCGCGGATCACGGCGGCGGCAAGCATCAGCGCGTCGCCGGTCGAGGGGGCGCGCAGCCCCGAGCCGGAGATGAGCAGCGCGATCCCGGCCAGCGCTACCGCCGCTGCGCCGAAGAAGCCCAGCGGCAGCCATCTCCGCGACACCAGGCCGTCGAGCACCGGGGTCAGCAGGATCGTCAGGCTGATCAGCAGCCCGGCGTTCGTCGCGCTGGTCAGCGACACTCCGTAGGTCTCCAGGGCGAGCACCGCGGCCTGCGTTACGCCCAGCCCGATCCCGACGGCGGCCTCTCGGCGCCCTGGTCGAGGCGGGCGGCGGGCGACGCAGACCAGGGCCATGGCCGCGGCTGAGACCAGGTAGCGCAGGGCCAGCACCGCCAGCACGCCGCCGGCGACGACGAGCACCTTGGCCGATAGGTAACTGCTGCCCCACACCGCCGCGACACCGAGCAGCAGCACGTCCACCCGACGCCCCACACCCAATGCTGTCGCTCCCGGTATCGCTGACACATGATCAGCCTCAGGCCGGCTGATCATGTAGACAAGGCACGAGTTACTGAAGCGATGGTGTAGGCATACCTAATGGAAGTGCACCAGCTGAGGATCTTGCGAGAGCTCGGAGAACGCGGCAGCGTCGCCGCCGTCGCCCGAGCCCTACACGTCACGCCATCAGCCGTCTCCCAGCAGCTGGCCGCGCTACAGCGCTCCAGCCGGGCCCCACTGACCGAGCGCCGCGGCCGGCGTCTGGTGCTCACCGATGCGGGCAAGGCGCTGGCCGCCGCGGCCGTGGAGGTGATCGGTGCGCTGGACCGGGCCGTGCACGCCGTCGACGGTTACCTCGACGACCCGGGCCTGCCGGTCAGCGTGGCGGCCTTCCACAGCGCCGCCCTGGCCTACTTCGCCCCCCTGATCCAGCACCTGCACGAGACCGGCGGGCCACCGGTGCACTGCGCCGACGCCGACGTAGCCCAGTACGACTTCCCGGCCCTGGTGGCCGACTACGACTTAGTCCTGGCCCACCGCCTCGACTCCAGCCCGCCGTGGCCGAGCGACCGGCTCACCGCGCTCCCGCTGGTCCACGAGCCCCTCTACGTAGCCGTGCCGGCCACGTCCCCGCTCGCGCGCACCGCGCGGCTCACCGCCGCGGACGTCGCCACCCAGCCCTGGATCAGCGTCCACGACGGCTTTCCTTTGCAGGGCACCCTGGCGGCCATCGCCGCCGCCGCCGGCCGACCGCTCGACGTGACGCATCGGATCAACGAGTTCACCGTCGCCGCATCCGTCGTCGCCTCCGGCGCCGCCCTGGCCCTGCTGCCCGGCTACACCACCCTGCCCGACCCCCGAATAGTGCTCCGCCCCCTCGACGACCTGCCCGCCGGCCGCCGCATCGACGTCCTCACCAGGCCCGAGACCCCGAACCGAGCGTCCGTGCAGACGGTGCTGCGCGCCCTACAGGTGATAACCCAACGCGTACGGTCCGGGTCAGAACCTCCGGGCTTGCAGAAGGACTACCTCGCCTCTGCCCCTGGCGCGTCACCCCTCAGCCCGGCCCAGCCGTGTCGCTGGAAGCCACGGGCAGCTCGGTCGGGCTGAACCGTCCGCGACATCACGGCCACCACGCCGGCCGGGTGGGTCGGTCCCGACATCAGTTCGACAACGGCCGAAACGTGTGGTCGCGTGACCGGGGACGACATCAGCCCGAAGCGGCGCAGGGCCGCGGAGCCTGGCCGCCGCGCCGGCGGGCCGGAGGGGCCGCCGAGGCGCACGCCGGGCGGGTCAAGCGCCGGCGAGGGCGGCGCGCACCGGGGCGGTCTTCGCCGCGGCCTCGGCCACCTCGGCGTCGGGGTCGCTGCCCCAGGTGATGCCGCCGCCGGCCCAGACATGCAGCCGGTCGGCGTCGGCGGCGGCGGTGCGGATGGTCAGGCCCAGGTCGATCCGCCCCGGTGCGACCCAGCCGAGCGCGCCCATGCCGGCCCCGCGCCCGACCGGCTCCAGGGCGGCGATGCGGTCCAGCGCGGCGCGTTTCGGCGCGCCGGTGACCGAGCCGCCGGGGCAGACCGCGCGGAGCAGGTCGGCCAGGCCCAGCCCGTCGGCGACCGCGGCGGAGACGGTCGACTCGGCCTGCCACAGGTCGCACCAGCGGCGTACCGCGAACAACTCGTCGACCCGCACGCTGCCGGTGCGGGCGATCCGGGCCAGGTCGTTGCGTTCCAGGTCGACGATCATGATGTGTTCGGCGCGTTCCTTGGCCGAGGCGAGCAGGTCGGCGCGGCCGGCGGCGGTGGCCGGCCGGGTGCCCTTGATGGGCCGGGTGACCAGCCGGCCGCCGGTCAGCTCGACCAGCGTTTCCGGGGAGGCGCAGCCGATGGCCCAACCGGCCCCGGTGAGGGTGCCGCCGTAGCGGGCGCCGGGCAGCGCGCCGAGGCGGGCCAGCGCGGGTAGCGGGTTCCCGGTGTAGCGGGCGGCGGCGTGCCCGACCAGGTTGACCTGGTAGACGTCGCCGCGGCCGATGGCGTCGCGGACAGCCCGCACCGCGTCGGCGTGCTGCCGTGGCGTCCAGCTCTCGGCCCAGTCGCCGAGCCACCAGCCCTCGCCGGGCGGGGCCGGGG
>NZ_POUB01000185.1 GCF_003236335.1 Micromonospora deserti | reverse complement strand
CGCCGTCACCACCGTGGCGCGGCGGACCAGGTAGGCCAGCAGCGGGGCGCCGATCAGGGCGGTGACGATGCCGGCCGGCACCTCCCCGGGCGGGGCGACGAGCCGGCCGACGACGTCGGCGCCGAGCAGCAACGCCGGCCCGAGCAGCGCGGAGACGGCCAGGGTCCAGCGGTGGTCCGCGCCGACCAGGGCGCGGGCCAGGTGCGGCACGGCGAGCCCGACGAACGCGATCGGCCCGGCGGCGGCGACGGCGGCCCCGGTGAGCAGCACGGCGGCGGCGCCGCCGCCGACGCGTACCAGGCCGATGCGGTGGCCCAGGCCGCGCGCCACGTCGTCGCCGAGGGCGAGCGCGTCCAACCCTCGGGCGACCACGGCGGCCAGCACCAGGCCGACGAGCACGAACGGCAACACCTGCGCGGCGACGGTGAGGTCCCGGCCGGTCAGCCCGCCGACCACCCAGAACCGGTACTCCTCGAAGGTGCGGGCGTCGATGCTGAGCAGCGCGTACACCACGGAGGCGAGGCTCGCGTCGAGCGCCGCGCCGACCAGCGCGAGGGTGACCGGGCTGGCGCCCTCCCGGGCGCGGGACGCGACGGCGAAGACCAGCAGGCCGGCGATGAACGCACCGCCGATGCCGAACCAGACGTACCCGGCGAGGGTGCCGACGCCGAAGACGGAGATGGCCAGCACCACGCCGGTCGAGGCGCCGGCGCTGATGCCGAGGATCCGGGGCTCGGCGAGGGGGTTGCGGGTGAGTGCCTGGAACAGCACGCCGGCGACGGCGAGCGCCAGCCCGACCGCGAGGCCGAGCGCGGTACGCGGCATCCGCAGTTCCCGGACGATGGTGGCGGCCTCGCCGCCGTCGGGGGCGACCAGCGCGTGCCAGACCTGGTCGACTGAGAGCGACCGGCTGCCCAGCGCGAAGCTGGCCAGCACGGCGAGCAGCAGCGCCAGCGCGGCGGCGACGGTGACCGCCAGCCGGCGGCCGGCTCGGCCGCGGGCCCGGGTGCCGGCCGGGACGGCCGGCCGGGTGGCGAGGGTGGTCACGAGTCTCCCGCGGGTTCGCGCTTAGGGTCGCCTTACCTTAGCCGACGGACTTAGCCCCACCTAACTCGCGGTCGTCGATCCGGCCGCCGAGCAGGTCGGGCAGCGCCGGATCGGGGCGCGCGTGGCCCGTACCGCCCTAGGGTGTGGGCATGCGATTCGACCAGCACACGGTCGTGCTCCTGGTCCGCCCGCCCGACGCGCCGGACCTGCCGCTCGACGCCGCTGACCGGTTGCAGGACGCGCACCTGGCCCACCAGGCGGGGCTGGTGGAGCAGGGGCTCGTCCTCGCCGCAGGGCCTTTCGTGGCCGCCGACGACGACCGGCTGCGCGGCTTCGTGGTCCTCTCCGTCAGCCCCGAGGAGGCCCGCGAGCTGTACCACAACGACCCGGCGGTGCGGGCCGGGCGGCTGGCCGTACAGGTGATGAGCTGGATGGTGCCGGAGGGCAACCTGCGGTTCGAGAGCGTGCCGGTGCCGCGGTCGATGCTGGAGGCCGCCGCCGGCGACTGACCGGCACCGGCGCGGATGCGCGCCCCGTAACCGTCGCGGCCGCGGCGAGCCGGACGATCAGCCGCCCGCCCCGGCGCTCCGGACTGACGCCGGCCGGTACGGCGGCGGTCGATCAGTCGCCGGAGCGCGGCGTGGGCAGCGCGTCGAGCTGGTGGTCGGCCCAGACGTACGTCTCGGGAAGCAGCTCGCCGATCGGCACCGCGCGCAGCGCGTCCGGCGGCCCGACGATCACGCGCAGCTCCGGGAAGTAGTCCCGCAGCACCTGCCGGCAGCGCCCGCACGGCGGGATCACGCCCCGCCCCCGGTCGCCCACCGCGACGATGGTCTCCAGCTCGGTCACGCCCTGGGTGGCGGCCGCGCCGACCGCCACCACCTCGGCGCACGGGCCGCCGGTGAAGTGGTAGACGTTCACGCCGGTGAAGACCCGCCCCTCGGCGCTGCGGGCGGCGGCGGCCACGGTGTGCTCCTCACTGCGGCAGCGAAGCTTGGCGACCGCCGTGGCGGCCTGCACCAACGCCCGGTCGGTGTCCCGCATCGTCATCCCGTCCCCCCTCGATCGGCGGTCAACTTTAGACCGGGTCCGCCGCCGGCACGGCCGGTGGGCAGCGCGGGCGGTAACCCGGGGGCGGTCCGGCGCCGGCCTGCCTATTCTTGGCGACGACATGCAGAATCCAGCCGCACCCGCCGCGACCGACTCCGTCCGCGAGCTGCACCGCCGCCTCTCCCCCCTGATGTTCCGCGACCAGCGTCGCCTGCAGCGGCGGCTGGACGGCGTACGCCGGCTGCGCGACCCGCAGCGGCGGGAGTCGGCGTTGGCCGAGATCGCGGCGGACGTGGCGACGGCCGAGGCCCGGCTGGCCAGCCGGCGGGCCGCCGTGCCGGTGGTCACCTACCCGCCCACGCTGCCGGTCAGCGAGCGCAGGGACGACATCGCCGCCGCGATCCGCGACCACCAGGTGGTGATTGTGGCCGGCGAGACCGGCTCCGGTAAGACCACCCAGCTGCCCAAGATCTGCCTGGAGCTCGGGCGCGGGGTGCACGGGCTGATCGGGCACACCCAGCCCCGGCGGCTGGCCGCCCGGACGGTGGCCGACCGGATCGCCGAGGAGCTCGGCACCGAGCTGGGCGACGTGGTCGGTTACAAGGTGCGCTTCACCGACCAGGTCAGCGACCGCAGCCTGGTGAAGCTGATGACCGACGGGATTCTCCTGGCCGAGCTGCAGACCGACCGGATGCTGCGCCAGTACGACACCCTGATCATCGACGAGGCGCACGAACGCAGCCTCAACATCGACTTCATCCTGGGATACCTCAAGCAGCTCCTCCCCCGCCGCCCCGACCTGAAGGTGATCATCACCTCGGCGACCATCGAGACCGACCGCTTCGCCCGCCACTTCGCCGGCCCGGCCACCGACGAGTACCCGGAAGGCAGGCCGGCGCCGGTGGTCGAGGTGTCCGGGCGGACCTACCCGGTCGAGGTTCGCTACCGGCCGCTGGTCGAGGTCACCGGGGACGAGGAGGAGGACGGGGACGAGGAGAACGTCCGCGACCAGATCCAGGCGATTGGCGACGCGGTCGAGGAGCTGGCCACCGAGGGGCCCGGCGACATCCTGGTCTTCCTCAGCGGCGAGCGGGAGATCCGGGACACCGCCGACGCCCTGGGCAAGCTGGTGCAGAAGAAGCCGACGCTGCGCGGCACGGAGATCCTGCCGCTGTACGCCCGGCTCTCCACCGCCGAGCAGCACCGGGTCTTCGCCCCGCACACCGGACGCCGGGTGGTGCTGGCCACCAACGTGGCGGAGACCTCGCTCACCGTGCCCGGCATCAAGTACGTGGTGGACCCCGGCACCGCCCGGATCTCCCGCTACAGCAACCGGCTGAAGGTGCAGCGGCTGCCGATCGAGCCGATCTCCCAGGCGTCGGCCAACCAGCGCAAGGGCCGCTGCGGGCGGACCTCGGACGGCATCTGCATCCGCCTCTACGACGAGCAGGACTTCCTGTCCCGCCCGGAGTTCACCGACCCGGAGATCCTGCGCACCAACCTGGCCTCGGTCATCCTCCAGATGACGGCGATCGGGCTGGGCGACATCGCCGCGTTCCCGTTCATCGACCCGCCGGACCGGCGCAACATCACCGACGGCGTCAACCTGCTGCACGAGCTGGGCGCCCTGGACCCGGCCGAGACCGACCCGGCGAAGCGGCTCACCCCGCTGGGCCGGCGCCTCGCCCAGCTCCCGGTCGACCCCCGGCTGGCCCGGATGGTCGTGGAGGGCGAGCGCAACGGCTGCGCCACCGAGGTGATGGTGATCGCCGCCGCGCTGTCGATCCAGGATCCCCGGGAACGGCCGGCCGACCGGCAGGCCCAGGCCGACCAGGCGCACGCCCGGTTCGCCGACCGGGAGTCGGACTTCGTGGCGCTGCTCAACCTGTGGCGGCACCTGCGGGAGCAGCAGCGCGAGCTCTCCTCCAGCGCGTTCCGACGGATGTGCAAGGCGGAGTACCTCAACTACCTGCGGGTGCGCGAGTGGCAGGACATCGTCAGCCAGCTGCGCCAGGTGCTGCGTACGCCGGAACCGGGCGGCGCGGGGCGCGGCGGGCGAGCCGCGCGGGACGCCGGCGCGGACGACGGCGGCCGGCGCGGCGGCGGCGCGGACCTGCCGGCGGAGATCGACACCCCGAAGGTGCACCAGTCGCTGCTGGCCGGCCTGCTGTCGCACATCGGCCTCAAGGACGCGCAGAAGAACGAGTACCTGGGCGCCCGGGGCGCGAAGTTCGCGCTGTTCCCCGGCTCGGCGCTGTTCCGTAAGCCGCCGCGCTGGGTGATGGCCGCCGAGCTGGTGGAGACCTCCCGGCTGTGGGGGCGGGTGAACGGCCGGATCGAGCCCGAGTGGGTCGAGCCGCTCGCCCAGCACCTGGTCAAGCGCAGCTACAGCGAGCCGCACTGGGAGAAGAAGCAGGCCGCGGTGATGGCGTACGAGCGGGTCACCCTCTACGGCATCCCGCTGGTCACCTCCCGCAAGGTCAACTTCGGTCGGATCGACCCGGCGCTGTCCCGGGAGCTGTTCATCCGGCACGCGCTGGTGGAGGGCGACTGGCAGACCCACCACCAGTTCTGGACGGACAACCGGCGGCTGCTGGCCGAGGTCGAGGAGCTGGAGCACCGGGCCCGCCGCCGGGACATCCTGGTCGACGACGAGACGATCTTCCAGTTCTACGACCAGCGGATCCCCGCCGACGTGGTCTCCGGGCGGCACTTCGACGCCTGGTGGCGCAAGGCCCGCCGGGAGCGGCCGGACCTGCTCACCTTCAGCCGGGACGTGCTCGTCAACGCCGGCCGGGGCGGGATGGACGAGGGCGACTACCCGGACGAGTGGCGCGCCGACGGGGTGGCCCTGCCGCTGACCTACCGGTTCGAGCCGGGCACCCCGACCGACGGGGTGACCGTGGACATCCCGCTGCCGCTGCTCAACCAGGTGCCCGCGGAGAGCTTCGACTGGCAGGTGCCCGGAATGCGCGAGGAGCTGGTGATCGCGCTGATCCGCTCACTGCCCAAGGCGGTACGCCGCAACTTCGTCCCGGTCCCCGACTACGCCCGCGCCGCGCTCGCCGCCATGCCGGCCGGCGAGGAGCCGCTGCTGGACGCGCTGACCCGGCAGCTGCGCCGGATGACCGGCGTGACCGTGCCGCGCGACGCGTGGGACCTGGGGAAGCTGCCGCCGCACCTGCGGGTCAGTTTCCGGGTGCTCGACGAGGAGAACAGGCCGGTCGCCGAGGGCAAGGACCTGCCCACCCTGCAACGCCAGCTCATCGCGGAGGTACGCCAGGTGGTGGCGGCCGCCGCGCCGGACGTGGCCCGTGCCGGGCTGACCGAGTGGAGCCTCGGCGACCTGCCGCGCACGATCGAGCAGGTGCGGGCCGGGTACGCGGTGACCGCGTACCCGGCGCTGGTGGACGAGGGCACCACGGTCGGGGTGAAGCTGTTCGACTCCCCGGCCGAGCAGGAGGCCGCGCACTGGGCGGGCACCCGCCGGCTGCTGCGGTTGACCGTGCCGTCCCCGGCGAGGTTTTTGCAGGGGCGGCTGTCCAACGAGGCGAAGCTGGCGCTCAGCCGCAACCCGCACGGCGGGGTGCAGGAGCTGATCGAGGACGCGGCCGGCGCCGCGATCGACAGGCTGATCGCCGACGCCGGCGGGCCGGCCTGGGACGCGGCGGGCTTCACCGCGCTGCGCGAGCGGGTCCGCGCCGATTTGGTGGACACCGTGGTCGAGGTGATGGAGCGGGTACGCAAGGTGCTGGCCGCCGCGTACGCGGTGGAGCAGCGGCTCGGCGCCACCCGGAACCTGGCCGTGGTGGCCGCCCTCGCCGACATCCGCGCCCAGCTGAACGGGCTGGTGCACAAGGGGTTCGTCACCGAGACCGGGTACGCCCGCCTGCCCGACCTGCTGCGCTACCTCACCGCGATCGAGCGGCGGCTGGACCGGCTCCCAGGCAACCCGCAGCGGGACAAGCAGCAGCAGGACCGGATCGCGGTGGTGCAGAAGGAGTACGCCGACCTGCTCGCCGCGTTGCCGCCGAGCCGCCGGCGGTCGGCGGCGGTCCGGCAGATCCGCTGGATGATCGAGGAGCTCCGGGTGAACGTCTTCGCCCAGGCGCTCGGCACCCCGTACCCGGTGTCCGAGCAGCGGATCTACCGGGCGATGGACGACGCCGAGGCGGGCTGACCGGTGGTGCCGGTCGGCCGTCAGGACGCCGACGGTCGGGCCGCCCGGGAGCCGACCAGCACCCGCGACAGCACCGGCGGGGCGAGCAGCCGGGCCGGTGGGTCGACGAGGTTCAGCACCCGCAGGAAGGCGGCGCCCAGCGCCGGGTCCCGGGTCGCCGCGGCGTGCAGCCGGTTGACGTACGCGTTGACCAGCCGGACGCGGGGGGTGCGCCGGCCGGTCACCTCGCGGAAGCGGAGGTCGGTGCCGACCGAGATCGACCACGGCCCGTCGATCAGCCGTGCCGCGCCCCGGAAGAACCGTCGGGCCAGCCGCTCCGGCCCACCCGTCACCAGCCGGCGCAGCAGCAGCGCCTCCAGTGCGGCCACCGTCATCCCCTGCCCGTAGACCGGGTTGAAGCTGCACAGCGCGTCGGCCACCACCAGGTAGCCGGCCGGGAACCGGCGCAGCCGCTCATAGCGGCGGCGGACGCTGGCCGGGAACCGCATCGTCGCCGGCGCGCTCGCCGGCTCCGCCGATCGCAGCAGCTCGGCGATCTGCGGGGCGGCGAGGGTGTCGGCGAAGGCGATCATCCCCTCGTCGTCGGCCGGCGGCTCCTCGCCCAGCATCCCGCTGAGCGCCACGGCGAAGCGGTCACCCTCCTGCACGGCGACGATGCCGCCGCGGGGCTGGCCGGGCATCGCGTTGGTGAGCGCGCCGAGGAGCCCTTCCAGGTGGTGCGGCGCCCGGCGGTAGGTGCGGGTCAGGTAGGTCACCCCGACCTGCACCCGCTCCTCGGGCGCCGGACGGTAGCCCAGCTCGGCGAGCCACACCGGGCTGCGGGTGCCCCGCCCGCCGGCGTCCACCACCAGGTCGGCCGCGAGGGTGACCGGCTCGCCGTCGCGGGGGTGCAGTCGTACGCCGGTGACCCGGCGGCCGTCCGGGGTGGCGGTGAGGCCGACCGCCTCGCACGCCGGCACCACGGTCATCCCCGGCTGGGCGGCGACCCGCGCCCGGACGACCTGCTCCAGCAGTGGCCGGCTGACGCCGTACGCCAGCAGCGGGGACGGCGCCCGGCGCATCCGGTGGCCGTCGTTGTACCAGTGCACCTGCTCGTGCAGGTCCACCGTCGGCACGCCGAGCCCGGTGAGTTCGGCGGAGACGCCGGGCAGCAGCTCCTCCAGCGCCTGGCGGCCCCGGGTCAGCAGGACGTGCAGCTGCCGCCCCTGCGGCACGCCCCGGCGGCTGGCCGCGTCCGCCGGCATGAGGTCCCGGTCGACCAGGGTGACCCGGTCGTACGCCTCGGTGAGCGCGCGGGCGGCCAGCAGCCCGCCCATGCTGGCGCCGATCACCACGGCGCTACGGGATGCCATGCCGGGGAGCCTAGGCGGGCCGGCGCCGGCCGCGCGTCTCCTGGCATGCGCACCTGCGACGCCGCGATCGACGGCGCCGGCCGGGGCTCACCGGCGCGGATCAGAGCGGCTCGACGCCGGGCGGCAGGTCGCCCGTGGTGGTGGCCTGGTGCACGTAGTCGAGCAGGATCCGGCGCAGCTCCCGGCCGGCATGGGTGGGTACCACGTCGCGGCGGCGGGCCACCGCGATGGTCCGCCGGACGCCGGGCGGCGCCAGCCGGGTGACCCGCACCCCGGGGCGGTGGGCGACCACGATGCCCGGCACCAGCGCGACGCCCAGACCGGCCTCGACGAAGCTCAGCACGGCGTCCATCTCGCCGCCGTCGACGGCCACGGTGGGCTCGAAGCCGGCCTCCCGGCACGCCTGGAGGGTGGCGTCGCGCAGGTCGTAGCCCTCCCGGAACATCACCATCGGCTGCTCGCGCAGGTCGGTGATGCGCAGCTCCCCGGTCGCCGCCGCGGTCGGCAGCTCCTGGACCGCGGCCACCACCAGGCTCTCCCGCAGGATCGGGTCGGCGCGCAGCCCGGGGTCGGCGCCCTGCCCCGGCATGATGATCAGCGCGAGGTCCAGGTCGCCGCGGAGCAGGTCGCGGACGAGGTCCTGCGAGCCACCCTCCTCCACGCGCAGGTCGACGGTCGGGTGGGCGTCGCGGAACCGGCGCAGCACCGGCGGGGCCAGCGAGGTGGCCAGGCTGGGGGTGGCGCCGAGGCGGACCCGGCCGCGCCGCAGGCCGACCAGCTCCTGCACCTCGCGGGTCGCGGTGTCGACGTCGGCGAGGATCCGCTTGGCCAGCGGCAGCAGCACCTCCCCCGCCGCGGTGAGCGCGATGTTGCCCCTTACCCGTTCGAAGAGCGGTGCCCCGAGGCCGGCCTCCAGGGCGTGAATTTGCTTACTCAACGAGGGCTGGGTAATGCCGACGATGTCGGCGGCTTGGGTGAAATGTCGTACTTCGGCGACCGCGACGAAGTACTTCAGCTGATGGAGCTGCATATACATAGCCTACGGCTATCAAGACTACGAGGTCGATGCATTGGAC
Source organism: Micromonospora deserti (assembly GCF_003236335.1). Classification (GTDB taxonomy): domain Bacteria; phylum Actinomycetota; class Actinomycetes; order Mycobacteriales; family Micromonosporaceae; genus Micromonospora; species Micromonospora deserti. Next base: position 3,506 of record NZ_POUB01000185.1, on the reverse strand, counting down.
GACTGATCAAAGTGCTCCTAGCGTCGGTCGCGTGGTAGTCACGAGAACTCGGTCGCCCATCCGCTCCAGTGTCGGCCTGAAGGCTGTCATGGCGGTGACGGGCACCGTCCTGGTGCTGTTCCTCGTCGCGCACATGCTCGGCAATCTGAAGATCTTCACGGGGGCGACCTCGTTCGACCACTACGCGCACTGGCTGCGCGAGATCGGCGCTCCCCTGCTGCCGGGCGTGTGGTTCCTGTGGATCCTGCGCACCGTGCTGCTGGTGTCGGTGCTCGCCCACATCTGGGCGGCGACCACCCTGGCGCTGCGCGCACGGGCCGCCCGCCCGGTCCGGTACGCCCATCGCAAGTCGGTCCAGGGCAGCTACGCGGCCCGCACCATGCGCTGGGGTGGGGTGATCATCCTGCTCTTCGTGATCTACCACCTCCTGGACCTGACCACCGGCACCCTGAACCCGGTCGGCGACCCGACCCGGCCGTACGCCAACGTGGTCGCCGACTTCGCCCCGGAGCGCTGGTACGTCACGCTCTTCTACACCCTGGCGATCGTGGCGGTCGGGTTCCACCTGCGGCACGGCGTGTTCAGCGCGCTGCGCAGCCTCGGCCAGCAGACCCCGCGCGGCGAGCGCCGGGCCCGGACCGTGGCGCTGGTCTTCGCCGTCGCGCTCTGCGCCGGCTATCTCGTGGTCCCGTTCGCCGTACTCACCGGATTGGTGTCCTGACCATGGATCTCTACACCGAGGGCGACCCGATCGCCGACGCCAAGGCACCCGACGGCCCGATCGAGACCCGCTGGGAACGCCGCCGATTCGAGGCCAAGCTGGTCAACCCGGCCAACCGCCGCAAGATGACGGTGATCGTGGTCGGCACCGGCCTGGCCGGCGGTTCGGCTGCCGCGACCCTGGCCGAGCAGGGCTACCGGGTCAAGTCCTACTGCTACCAGGACAGCCCGCGCCGGGCGCACTCGATCGCGGCGCAGGGTGGTATCAACGCCGCGAAGAACTACCGCAACGACGGCGACTCGGTGCACCGGCTCTTCTACGACACGGTCAAGGGCGGCGACTTCCGCTCCCGCGAGTCGAACGTGCACCGGCTGGCCGAGGTCTCGGTCAACATCATCGACCAGTGCGTGGCCCAGGGCGTACCGTTCGCCCGCGAGTACGGCGGCCTGCTGGACACCCGCTCCTTCGGCGGCGCGCAGGTGCAGCGCACCTTCTACGCGCGGGGCCAGACGGGCCAGCAGCTGCTGCTCGGGGCGTACCAGGCGCTGGAGCGGCAGATCGGCCTGGGCAACGTGGAGATGAACGCCCGGCACGAGATGCTCGAGCTGATCGTCGTCGACGGCCGGGCCCGGGGCATCGTGGTCCGGGACCTGGTCACCGGCGAGGTCACCAGCGAGTTCGCCGACGCGGTGGTGCTCGCCTCCGGCGGCTACGGCAACGTCTTCTACCTCTCCACCAACGCCAAGGGCTGCAACGTCACCGCCACCTGGCGGGCGCACCGCAAGGGTGCGTACTTCGCCAACCCCTGCTACACCCAGATCCACCCGACCTGCATCCCGGTCTCCGGCGACCACCAGTCGAAGCTGACCCTGATGAGCGAGTCGCTGCGCAACGACGGCCGGGTCTGGGTGCCGAAGGCCAAGGGCGACGACCGCCACCCGAGGGACATTCCCGAGGACGAGCGGGACTACTACCTGGAGCGGATCTACCCCTCGTTCGGCAACCTGGTGCCCCGGGACATCGCCTCCCGCGCGGCCAAGGCCGTCTGCGACCAGGGACGCGGGGTCGGCCCGTCCGGGCTCGGCGTGTTCCTGGACTTCGCCGACGCGATCAACCGGCTCGGCCGCAAGGCCATCGAGGCCAAGTACGGCAACCTCTTCGAGATGTACGAGCGGATCACCGGCGAGGACCCGTACGAGGTACCGATGCGGATCTACCCGGCCGTGCACTACACGATGGGCGGTCTCTGGGTCGACTACGACCTCCAGTCGACCATCCCGGGCCTGTTCGTGATCGGCGAGGCGAACTTCTCCGACCACGGCGCGAACCGGCTCGGCGCCTCGGCGCTGATGCAGGGCCTCGCGGACGGCTACTTCGTGCTGCCGAACACCATCGCCAACTACCTGGCCGCCGGCCCGTACGAGAAGGTCGACGCCAGCCACCCGGCGGCGGTCGAGGCCCGCCGCGAGGTGGAGGACCGGATCCAGCGGCTGCTGGCGGTCAACGGCGACCGGACGGTGGACTCGTTCCACCGCGAGCTGGGCCAGATCATGTGGGAGCACTGCGGTATGGAGCGCTCCGAGGCCGGGCTGCGCAAGGCGATCGACGAGATCCGCGCGTTGCGTGACCAGTTCTGGCAGCGGGTCCGGGTGCCCGGCGACGGCGAGGGGCTCAACCAGTCGCTGGAGAAGGCCGGCCGGGTGGCCGACTTCTTCGAGCTGGCCGAGCTGATGTGCATCGACGCCCTGCACCGCGAGGAGTCCTGCGGCGGCCACTTCCGGGCCGAGCACCAGACCCCCGACGGCGAGGCGCAGCGCGACGACGACCGGTTCGCCTACGTCGCGGCCTGGGAGTTCACCGCCACCGGCGAGCCCTCGGTGCTGCACAAGGAAGACCTGAAGTTCGAATACGTCCACCCCACGCAGCGGAGCTACAAGTGAACCTGACCCTGCGCATCTGGCGCCAGAAGGGCCCTGAGGACAAGGGTCGGATGGTGACCTACCAGGTCGACGACGTGTCCCCCGACATGTCGTTCCTGGAGATGCTCGACGTGCTCAACGAGCGGCTCATCCTGGCCGGCGAGGAGCCGGTGGCGTTCGACCACGACTGCCGCGAGGGCATCTGCGGCATGTGCGGCCTGATGATCAACGGCAACGCGCACGGCCCGCAGCGCGGCACCACCGCCTGCCAGCTGCACATGCGGCAGTTCTCCGACGGCGACACGATCGACATCGAGCCGTGGCGGGCCCGGGCCTTCCCGGTGATCAAGGATCTGGTGGTCAACCGGAGCGCGTTCGACAAGATCATCGCCGCTGGTGGTTTCATCACCGCGCCGACCGGCAGCGCGCCCGAGGCCCACTCCACCCCGGTGGCCAAGGCCAACGCGGACGCCGCCTTCGAGTCGGCCGCCTGCATCGGCTGCGGCGCCTGCGTGGCGGCCTGCCCGAACGGCTCCGGAATGCTCTTCACCGCGGCCAAGGTCACCCAGCTCTCGCTGCTGCCGCAGGGCCAGCCGGAGCGGTACACCCGGGTGATCGGCATGGTGGACGCGCACGACGAGGCCGGCTTCGGCGGCTGCACCAACGCCGGCGAGTGCACCGTGGTCTGCCCGAAGGGCATCCCGTTGAACACCATCGGCCGGCTGAACCGGGACTACCTCAAGGCCACCACCAAGCGGGGCGACAACACGCCCGGCTCCTGACGGCTGCGCCGGACGGGCCGCCGCGCACCTGTGCTGCGGCGGCCCCGCCCGATCATCTGCCCCCGGTCCCGGCAGTTGCTCCTC
>NZ_POUB01000184.1 GCF_003236335.1 Micromonospora deserti | reverse complement strand
GCCCACCCCGTTGACCAGGTTGCCGAGGCTGTAGACGGTGCCCCGGTGCTCGGGCGGGTTCACGTCGGCGATCAGGGCGAACCAGTTCGGTGAGTTCGCCGAGGTCAGCGCCAGCGCGAGCAGCGCGGTGAACAGGCTGAGCCCGACCGACGGCTCGCTGACCACGCTGGCCAGCACGGCCCGGACCACCGCGCCGCCGCCGGCCCCGTCGGGCACGTCGATCCGGATCGGCACGAAGAAGAGCACCAGGTAGAACGGCACCGCGGCGAGGATGCCGACCGCCGCGACCAGCGCCCGCCCCCGGGGCGTACGCCGTTGCAGCCGGTCGCCGACCAGCCCGCCGACGATGGACAGCACCCCGCCGAGCTGGAACAGGGTGGCGAAGACGCTGCCCACCATCACCGCGGTCGCCGGCGAGTAGCCCTGCGCCTCGGCCCGCTCGGCGAAGAGCACCGGCAGCCAGACCAGCGACCCGAAGGCCGCCTGTGCGGTGAGGCCCTGCAGGATCAGCCAGCGGTTGGTCCGACGCCCGAGAATCCCCGGCAGGTCGGCCCGGCTGATCCGGTAGTCGTACTCGGCGCCGGTGGCGAGCGCGTCGGCCAGCGCCGGCTCACTCTGACCCCGCCGGATGTCGTAGGTGAACAGGTAGGCCGCGGTGGCGGCGAGGCCGACCACGGTCAGCATCAGGAACGGGCGCCGCCAGTCGACCGCCCCGAGCAGCCCGCCGACCAGTGTCCCGGCGAGCGTGCCGACCCCCTGCGACAGGCCCCAGAAACTCATTACCAGCCCCCGGCGGCGGGGCGAGATCAGATCGGTGACCACCGAGAAGCCGACCGAGCCGACCGCGCCGAGGCCGACGGCGGCGAGCAGTTGCGCGGCCAGGAAGGCCGGGTAGTTCGCCGCGACCGCGCTGCCGCCCGTCCCCGCCGCCCAGATCAGGGTGCCGACCATGAGCAGCCGCTTGCGGTTCGCCCGGTCGCCGACGTACGCCCAGGCCACCGCGGCCACCGCGCTGACCAGGAAACTCGCCGCGGTGACCAGGCCGAGCAGGCGCTGCGGCACGTCGAACGCCACGGCGATCGACCCGTACAGCGGCGGCACCAGGCCGATCGCCACGTTGTCCAGCGAGGCGAGCAGCACGAACACCACGACGCTGTAGAACCGGTGCACCGCGCCGCCGCCCCACACCCGCGCGGCGCCAACCCTGGTCAAGGTCACGTACCGCAGCCAACCAGGAGGAGATAACGACCCGATCACCGGGCCGGCGGTACCCCCGGCGTCACGACGTGGAGCGGTCCACGATCCGGTCGCGGGCCTCGGCGTAGCGGTGCCGGATGGCGGGGACGGGCTCGGCGGCGTACTCCTCGATGCCGGTAGGCGACCACGGCGGCGGTGTCGCGCCGCCCAGGGCGAGCCAGGCGGCCTGGCGGGCGGCACCGTCGGCGACGTACTCCCCGGGCGGCGGGACCACCACCGGGCAGCCGAAAACCTGCGGAGCGATCCGGCGCACCGCGGCGGAACGGGCACCGCCGCCGACCAGGATCACCCGCCGGACCGTGGCGCCCTGCGCGGTCAGCGCGTCAAGGCCGTCGGCGAGGGCGCAGAGCAGCCCCTCGACCGCGGCCCGGGCGAGGTGGGCCGGGGTCGAGGTGCGCAGGGTCAGCCCGTGCACCGCCCCGGTGGCCAGCGGCCGGTTCGGGGTCCGCTCCCCCTCCAGGTAGGGGACCATGACCAACCCGTCCGCGCCGGCGGGCGCGGACAGCGCCAGGTCAGCCAGGTCAGCGAGGTCGACCCGGAGCATCGACGCGGCGGCGTCGAGCACCCGGGCGGCGTTCAGCGTGCAGACCAACGGCAGGAACCGGCCGGTGGCGTCGGCGAAGCCGGCGACGATGCCGTCCGGGTCGGCCGCCGGGGCGTCGGCGACGCTGAACACGGTGCCCGAGGTGCCAATCGAGACGACCACGTCGCCGGGGCCCGCGCCGACGCCGAGCGCGGCGGCGGCGTTGTCCCCCGTCCCCGGCCCGAGCAGCGCGCCCGACCCGGTCCGGGGCGCGCCGACCGGGTCGGGGTGCAGCTCACCGGCGCGGTCGGCCGGCCCGAGCACCGTGGGCACGTGCAGCCGCCGGCCGAAGGCCCGCTCCAGCAGGTCGAGGCGGTACTCCCCGGTGGCCGCGGACCAGTAGCCGGTGCCGCTGGCGTCGCCGCGGTCGGTGCGCAGCGCGTCCAGCCCGGGCGCGCCGGCCAGCCGCCAGGTCAGCCAGTCGTGCGGCAGGCAGACCGCCGCCGCCCGGGCCGCCCGCTCCGGCTCGTGCCGGGCCAGCCAGCGCAGCTTGGTGGCGGTGAAGCTGGCCACTGGCACCAGACCCACCGCGTCCGCCCAGAACCGTCGGCCGGTCTCGCCGCCGCCGGCCTCCTCGATCAGCTCGGCGGCGGCGCCGGCCGACCGGGTGTCGTTCCACAGCAACGCCGGCCGGACCACCCGGCCCGCCTCGTCGAGGCAGACCATGCCGTGCTGCTGGCCGGCGACCGAGACCGCCGCCACGTCGGCCAGCCCGCCCGCGGCGTCGACGGCCGCGCCCAGGGCCCGCCACCAGGCCTCCGGATCGACCTCGGTGCCGTCCGGGTGCGACGCCCGGCCCTGCCGGACCAGCGCGCCGCTCTCGGCGTCCCGGACGACCACCTTGCAGGACTGGGTCGAGGAGTCGACACCCGCGACGAGCGGCATGGCCGGCCGCCTCAGCGCGCGCCGAGCAGGTGCTCGACGGCGAGCTGGTTGAGCCGGACGAAGCCGAAGCCCTTCGCGGCGACCCCGTCGACGTCGAACTCCTCGAACGCGGCGTGGTCGGCGAGCAGGTCTGCGTAGCTCTCCCCCGGCGCGAGCGTCGGGGTGCCCAGCTCGGCGACCTTGCTGGCGGCCAGCGCCTCGGTCACCTCCGGGTCGGCGCGGAACGCCGCGGCCCGCTCCTTGAGCAGCAGGTAGGTCCGCATGTTCGCCGCCGCCGAGGCCCAGACGCCGGCGACGTCCTCGGTGCGTGAGGGCTTGTAGTCGAAGTGCCGGGGGCCGTCGTACGCGGGCCCGCCGGCCGGGCCGCCGTGCTCCAGCAGGTCGACCAGGGCGAACGCGTTGAGCAGGTCACCGTGGCCGAAGACCAGGTCCTGGTCGTACTTGATGCCGCGCTGGCCGTTGAGGTCGATGTGGAACAGCTTGCCCTGCCAGAGCGCCTGGGCGATGCCGTGGGCGAAGTTCAGCCCGGCCATCTGCTCATGCCCCACCTCGGGGTTGAGCCCGACCAGCTCGGGGTGGGCGAGGGTGGAGATGAAGGCCAGCGCGTGCCCGACCGTGGGCAGCAAAATGTCGCCGCGCGGCTCGTTCGGCTTGGGTTCGAGGGCGAAGCGCAGGTCGTAGCCGCGGTCGACGACGTACTGGCAGAGCAGGTCGACCGCCTCGCGGTAGCGGTCCAGCGCGGCGCGGACGTCCTTGGCCATGTCGTACTCGGCGCCTTCCCGGCCGCCCCACATCACGAAGGTGCGGGCGCCCAGTTCGGCGGCGAGGTCGACGTTGCGCAGCACCTTGCGCAGCGCGTAGCGCCGGACGTCCCGGTCGTTGCTGGTGAAGCCGCCGTCCTTGAAGACCGGGTGGGTGAAGAGGTTGGTGGTGACCATCGGCACCACCAGACCGGATTCGTCGAGCGCCTTGCGGAACCGGGCGATGCGCTGGTCGCGGGTGGCGGCGTCGGCGCCGAACGGCACCAGGTCGTCGTCGTGGAAGGTGATCCCGTACGCGCCGAGCTCGGCGAGCCGGTGCACCGCCTCGACCGGGTCGAGCGCCGGGCGGGTGGCGTCGCCGAACGGGTCGCGGGCCTGCCAGCCGACCGTCCAGAGGCCGAAGGAGAACTTGTCGGCGGGGGTGGGACGGGGTGCCATGGCAGACCTCCGGGGTGTCGTCCGCTATTTGTTCAGTGGTTGAATTATTTGACCGACCTGTGGCACTGTCAAGGGGTGAGCCGACCCGAGCCCCCGGCCGGAGCGGTACGGCAGGGCAGCCTGCGCGAGTGGAACCTCACGCTGGTGCTCGACCGGATCGCCGCCGCCGACCGCCCCCCGTCCCGGGCCGAGCTGGCCGCCGAGACCAGCCTCACCCGGGCCACCGTCTCGGCCGTCGTGGAGGACCTGGTCACCGGACGGCTGGTGACCGAGGCCGAGCCCACCCCGCGTACCGGCGCGGGTCGGCCCGCCCGCGGCCTGGTGCTGGCCCCGGACGGCCCGGCCGGGCTGGGCCTGGAGGTCAACGTCGACTACCTGGCCGTCTGCGTGGTCGACCTCACCGGGCGCATCCGGCACCACACCGTGCACCGCGCCGACCTGCGGCCGGTCTCCCCCGCCGAGGCGCTGGGCCGGCTGGCCGGGCTGGCCGCCCGGGCCCGCGCCGACGCCGCCGGGCAGGGTCTGACCCTGGCCGGCGCGGCACTCGCCGTGCCGGGGCTCGTCGACGACGCCGGCCGGGTCCGCCTCGCGCCGAACCTCGGCTGGCGCGACGTGGCCGTCGCGGCGCTGCTTGCCGGGCACCCGCCGCTCACCGCGCACGTCGAGGGCGTCCCGCCGCTGGTGGTCGACAACGAGGCGAACCTGGCCGCGCTGGGCGAGTTGCACTCCGGCCCGCCGGGGCCGGCCAGCTTCCTGCACATCTCCGGGGAGGTGGGCATCGGCGCCGGGATCGTGCTGGACGGCGCCCTCTTCCGGGGCGCCCGCGGCTGGAGCGGCGAGATCGGCCACATGTCCGTCCGCCCGGACGGGCCCGCGTGCCGGTGCGGCGGCCGGGGCTGCCTGGAGACGTACACCGGGCAGGAGGCGATCCTGGCGGCGGCCGGGCTGGCCGGCGCGGACCTCCCCGCGGACACCGCGACCACCCGGCTGGCCGAGCTGGCCGCGGCCGGTGAACCCGCCGCGCTGCGTGCCCTGCAGGAGGCCGGTACGGCGCTCGGGGTCGCGGTCGCCGGCGTGGTCAACCTGCTCGACCTGGACACGGTGGTGCTCGGCGGCGGATACGCCCCGCTGGTGCCGTGGCTGCGCCCGCCGGTGCTGGCGGAGATCTCCCGCCGGGTGCTCACCGCCGCCTGGTCGCCGGTCACCGTCCGCCCGGCGGTGCTCGGCGCCGAGGCCGCCGCCGTCGGCGCGGCCGGTTCGGTGGTACGCCGGATCCTCGCCCGACCGGCCGGCTGGCTGGCGCGGCACGGCTGACCCGCACGTCCTCCGGCGCCCTGCGCCGCCTCAGGCCGTCCGGGCCACCGAGGGGTCTCCCGGCCACTGCTGCGTCGGCACCGCGACCGACCCTTCCCCGGGATGCCCGGCGGACCAGGGCCCCGCCGGCTCGACCGAACGGACCGGCGCGCCCCGGCCGCGGGCCGCCTCGTCGAACTCCCGCATCCCCCGCAGCAGGGCCTGCCGCCCCTCGGGGGTCATGCCGGCGAGGATCGCGGCGAGCTGCTGCCGGCGGTCGTCGCGCAGCTCGGCGAGGAGCCGGCGGGCCTCTGGAGTGAGGTGCAGCGAGATCTCCCGCCGGTCGAGCCGGCCGGGCTCCCGCTCCAGCATCCCCGCGGCCACCAGCCGGTCGCAGAGCCGGCTGGCGGAGGAGAGCAGCATGTCGAGCTGAACGGCCAGGCGGCGCAGGTTGATGCCGTCGTGCTGTTCGATCACCATGACCGCCCGCAGCTGGGCACCGGAGACCCTGCTCGTCGTCCGCTCCCGGGCCGACTCCCAGACCGTCAGCAGGGCACCCGCCGCCACGTCCAGCTCGGCAGCCATACTCGTCTCGCGTCCCGCAGGACCGTGTACTTCCGCCATGGTGCGCCCGAGACTACTCCGCATCCGCTGGTCGCCGTGCTCGTGAGCGAGGAGCGATGACGAGCGATCCGGTCAACCGGGTGCGCGGTCTCCTGCACCAGACCCCCGCCGACCTCCTGCTGGACCGGCTCGCTGATGCGGCTCGACCTGCCCACCGGGGTGATGACCGTGGTTGACGCCGGCCACCCCGCCGTGCTCAGTACGCCCCGCGGCCCTCAGTACGCCCCGCGGCCGTTGATCACCGCGCCGAAGGTCTTCCAGAGGATCGTCAGGTCGGCCGCGAGCGACCAGTTCTCCACGTAGTACAGATCGAGCCGGATGCCGTCCTCCCAGCTCAGATCCGACCGGCCGCTGACCTGCCAGAGGCCGGTCATGCCGGGCTTGACCAGCAGCCGGCGGGCCACGTCGCCGTCGTACCGGGCCACCTCCGACGGCAGCGGCGGGCGGGGGCCGACCAGGCTCATCTGCCCGAGCAGGACGTTGACCAGCTGCGGGAGTTCGTCCAGCGACCACTTCCGCAGCAGCCGGCCGATCCGGGTCACCCGCGGGTCGTCGCGCATCTTGAACATCAGGCCGTCGGTCTCGTTGCGGGCGGCCAGCTCCGCCAGCAGGGCGTCGGCGTTCACCACCATGGTACGGAACTTGTAGACGCCGAACTCCCGGCCGCCCTGGCCCACCCGGGTCTGCCGAAACAGCACCGGCCCCCGGCTGTCCAGCCGGATGGCCAGCGCGATCACCGCCAGCAGCGGCAGCAGCAGCGTCAACGCGAACGACGAGGCGGCCCGGTCGACCAAGCCCTTGACCAGCTTTCGGGCCCCCCGGAACTCAGGCGCCTCGACATGGATCAGCGGCAGGCCGGCGACCGGGCGGGTGTGGATGCGTGGCCCCGCCACGTCGGTCAACGCCGGGGCGACCACCAGGTCGACGCCGCTGCCCTCCAGTTGCCAGCCGAGCCGGCGCAGCCGGGTGGCGGTCAGCTCGCCGGAGGCGGTGACCGCGACGGTGTCCGCGCCGATGGCGGTGGCGGCCTCGGGGATGCCGCGGAACGAGCCGACCACCGGCACGTCGCCCAGCCGCTGAGCCACCGGCGCCAGCAGTGCGTCGGGGATGCAGGCACCGACCACCTGGTAGCCGGCGTACGGCTCCCGGCGCAGGGTGTGCACCAACTCCAGCACGTGCGCGGTGTCGCCGACCACCAGCACCTTGCGCGACCAGCCGGCGCCCCGGGACCGGGCCCGGTGCAGCCGCTTACGCGCCGCGAACCGGGCCACCTCCAGACCGACCGTGCCCAGCGCGAACGAGATGCCGAGGAAGCCGCGGGAGACCCCGACGTCGGCGATGTAGCCGGCGATGGCGACGCCGCCCGCGAGCCGCAGGCTGGCCGCGCTGACCCGGCGGTACTCGTCCGCGCCGTAGCCGAGCACCCGGTCGTCGTAGCAGCGCAGCACCTTGAGCGAGACCAGCCAGGCCAGCACCAGGCCGGGAGCCACGAGGACGTACGGGATCTCGGAGCCGCCCGGGTCGTCGGCACCGAACCGGGCGGCGTACGCGACGAGCACGGCGAGGGTCAGGACGGTGGTGTCCAGCACCACCAGGGCTTGTACGTAGGCCCGTTCGTCGGCGCGTGCCGCCGGGCCGGACGGCGGGCCGTCCGGCGACGACGTCCGGACGGGGGTCAACAGCGTCGCCGAGGTCACCGGCCCTCCCACTTCGCTCGCCGCCGGCCCCGCTCACCGGCCCGGACGCGGGCCGGCCGCGCCGGTGCACTACGACATCCTGCCCCGACAACTATGGTGGCCACTTGCTTCGGACGTATTGCCGTCACTTTTCCCGACTCGGCCGGGACCGGGATAGGGCCCGTCGTGCCGGCTCCACCGGCACGACGGGCCCCCCGACTGCGGTGTCGCGGCTCAGCTCGGCGCCTTGCGCAACGCGATCGCCTTGAGGAAGATGTCGCCGATCTTGGTCGGGTCCTCGGTGACGAAGGCGCCGCCGCCGGTGACCTTGGTGATCGACTCCAGCTCCGCCTTGCTGACGTCGCCGCCGATACCGACGATCACGACCTGCACCGGCCGCTCCGGGTCCTTGATCTTGTTCAGCTCGGACAGCAGCTGCTGCTGGGTGATGCCGTCGGAATCCTCGTTCTTGCCGTCGGTGAAGAGCACGATCGAGTTGACCCGGCCGGCCTGCCAGTCCTCCTGGACCTCCTTGTAGGCGGCGAGCATCGTGTCGTAGAGACCGGTGTCGCCGTTGGACGACCTGGTGGTGCTCAGCGCCTGCTCCAGCTTGCCGCGTCCGCTCGACAGCGGCCCGATGGGCACCAGCTGACGGTAGTCGCGGGAGCCGACCAGCTGGGTGGAGAACGTCCAGAGGCCGATCGACCAGGAGTCGTCGAACAGGTTCAGGCCGCGGCGGGCCGCCTCCAGGGTGACCTGCTGCCGGGTCGCGTTGTTGGCGCTGGGCACCTTCTCCTTCATCGACCCGGACACGTCGATGACGCAGAGCATCCGGCCCGACTGGGTGGCGATCGACCAGCTGGAGACCGCGCGGTCCATCGACAGCGGGTCCAGCCCACCGGTCGCCGCGGTGCCGCCGCTCGACGGGGTGGTCGCCTGGCCACCGGCCGGGCTCGGGGCACCCTGCGGCGCGGCGAAGCCCTCGCCCCAGTTGCCGTCCGGGGCCCGCAGCGACTGCGCGGCCAGCCGGTTACGGAACCCCGGCGTGGTGAGCACCTCGTAGAGCACCCGCGCCGCCGAGGCCTTGGCCGGCTCGATGCCGGGCAGCACCGCGTACGGGTAGTCCAGCGGGGCCGGCGCCGGCTCCAGATAGAGCGCGGCCAGCGGCACCGGGGGCTTCTTGCTGTTGTACTCGATGACGTCCTCTTCGGACAGCGCCGCCGCGCCGAGGCTGCTGGCGATGGTCGTGGCGTCGGGCGCGCTCGGGAAGCGGGCGAGCAGGTCCTGCCGCAGGGCCGACTTCTCGCTGGCCAGCGCCCGCAGGGCGCCGACCTTGTCCCGCTCCGCGTCCGCGCCGCCGCTGGCGCTCGCGGCGGCGGTGAGCGAGAGCAGCCCGGACAGGCCGGCCGCGTCCCGGGTCGGCTCGACGATCCCGGCGCGCAGCGGCTTGCTGCTGCTCACCTGCTGGAGCAGCTGGGTCCAGCTCAGCTTCGCCTCGGGCCAGCCGAGCCGGGAGGCCACCGGCTCCGGCATCGCCACGACCACCGGACTGCGGGCGATGGACGCCCCGTTGCCCGGGTCGAAGGCGGTCGCACCCCCGGTCTTCAGCCGCAGCAGCCAGATCGACGAATCCGGAATCCAGACGTCCGGGCTGACCGCCGTGCCGCTGGCCTGACCCACGCCGGCGAGCGTCGCGCCGTGCTTGGCGGCCACCGTGGCCGCCACCTCCACCGGATCGGAGGCCGACACGTTCACCGCGATGCAGGTGCCGCCGACGGCCGCGCCGTCCCTCTCCCACTCGGTGGCGGCGGCGTCGACCGCGGGAGCGAGTTCGGAGGCCACCGCGACGGAGAGTTCGATCTGCCCCGAGCAGTCTGGCTGGGCCAGCTGCTGATAGCCGAACCAGCCGCCCGCCGTTACGGCGAGTACACCGACGGCAGCCGCAGCGGTGGCGGCATGGATATTGGAACGCATTCGATGGCGGCCTGCAGACACGCTGACCATCTTGCGTATCGGGTGAGGTAACTGCCACAACCGTTCGGACGAAGTTACTGAGGAGAAACAGTTGATCGCCATTTGGCAACAATCCGTAACCAACCCGCACCACCGTGTTGCCAGCGTGGTGCGGCCGACACCGTCGGTGCCGGGTCAGGGCAGCACACAGGTCGGGCTGGGCACCGGCACCGGCTCACCGACCGGCACCGGCACGCCGGCGGCCCGGTCCACCCGGAAGACCCGCACCATGTCGGCCCGCTCGTCGGCGACGTAGAGGTGCTCGCCGGTCAGGGCGAAGTGCCGCGGCCACTCCCCACCGGTGTCCACCTCGGCGACCAGCCGTGGCAGCTCGCCGTCCAGCGCGAACACCGAAACGGTGCCGACCCCGCGGTTGGCCAGGTAGAGGAAGCGCCCGTCGGCCCCGACCGCGACCTCCGACGGCTGTACGTGCCCGGGCCGTTCACTGGCCTCGACCCGGCCGCGCTGGTGCAGCGCCCCGTCGGTCAGCTCGTAGGCGGCGACCGAGCCGTCCAACTCCCCCACCAGCCAGCACCGCCGGCCGTCCGGGTGCCGGGCCAGGTGTCGCGGACCGCTCCCCGGCGCGGTCCGCACCCGGGGCGCCCGGGGCACCAGCCGCCCGGTGGCGGCATCCAGGTCGTAGCGGTAGACCGAGTCGGTGCCCAGGTCGACCGCGAGCAACGGGCCGCCGTTCGGGTCCGGGTTGACCATGTGGGTGTGCGCCCGTTCCTGGCGCCCCGGGTCGGGGCCGTGCCCCTCGTGCCGCACCAGGTCGCTGCGCTCGCCGGGCACCCCCTGCGGGTCGAGCGGGAAGACTGCCACACTCCCGCCGTAGTTGGCGACGAAGAGGTGACCGCCGTCCGGGGCGACCGCGAGGTGGCAGGGCTCCGCGTCGCCGGTGGGCCGGGTGCCGAGGGCGGCGAGGCCACCGTCCGGGCCGACCCGGAACGCGCTGATCTCGCCGGTCGCCAGCTCGTTGACCGCGTACAGCACCGGCAGCCGCGGGTGCCGGGCCAGGAAGGACGGCGACGCGGTGACCGCGACGGTGCCGAGCGGGGTCAGCTCCCCGGTGACCGGGTCGCGCCGCGCCGCGACGATGCCGGCGCCGCGCCCGCCGCTGTGCGCCGTGTAGCCGCCGATGTGGACGATCGTGCCCGGACCTGCCACTGTTCCCGCCCCTCCGCCGGTTCCTCCGTCGATCCAACCAGAGGTTGCCCGGGAAGCCGGACCGTTAGGCCGGAAATCGGCGCCGATCCGGCCGGCCGCCCGGGACGCGCCCCCGCGCTCAGCCCGCCGGGACCGGCTCGCCGCGCTGCCGCGCGACGTGCTCGACCAGGGCGATCAGCACCAGCTTGCCGGACTGCCGGTCACGGGCGTCGCAGAGCACCAGCGGCACGTCGGGGTCGAGGTCCAGGGCCTGGCGTACGTTCTCCAGGCTGAATCGGCGTGCGCCGTCGAAGCAGTTCACCCCCACCACGAACGGGATGCCCCGCTGCTCCAAGTAGTCGATCGACGGGAAGCAGTCGGCCAGCCGCCGGGTGTCGGCGAGCACCACCGCGCCGAGCGCCCCGAAGGCCAACTCGTCCCAGAGGAACCAGAAGCGGTCCTGGCCGGGGGTGCCGAAGAGATAGACCTGCAGGTCCTCGTTGATGGTGATCCGGCCGAAGTCCATCGCCACCGTGGTGGTGGACTTGGTCTCCACGCCGGAGATGTCGTCGGTGCCGATGCCGGCCCCGGTCAGCACCTCCTCGGTCTGCAACGGCCGGACCTCGCTGAGCGCGCTCACCAGCGTCGTCTTGCCCGCGCCGAAGCCACCCGCGATCAGGATCTTCAGCGCCAGCGGGACGCGGGCCGCCGGCGCGGAACGGTCATAGCGCACGGAGTCCACTGACCACCGCCTTGAGGATGTCGTCGTCGGGCAGGCACGCGGCGGCCGGCGGCTGGTGCACCGCGACCAGCCCTCGGGCCAGCAGGTCGCCGAGCAGCACCCGGACCACGCCGAGCGCGAGGTCCAGGTCGGCCGCCAGCTCGGCCACCGCGACGGGCCGACCGGCCAGCTCGACCAGGCGCCGGTGCTCGGGTTGCAGCTCCGGGTGGGCGGCCGGGTCGGCGTCCGGTTCGGCCAGCACGTATGCGACCAGGTCGAACCCGGCGACGGACGACCGGACCCGGCCGCCGGTGAGCGTGTAGGGGCGCACGACCGGGCCGGCGGCGTCGTCCAGCCACTCGTGCGGCGGCCCGGGCGACTCAGTCCGCATCGGCCGCCCCCGCCGACCGGGCCGGGGCGGTGAGGTTCTCCCCCACCCGGGTCACCAGCATCGCCATCTCGTACGCCACCAGGCCGATGTCGGCGTCCGCGTCGCTGACCACGGCCAGGCAGGCGCCCTGCCCCGCCGCCGTGACGAAGAGGTACGCGGACTCCATCTCCACCACGGTCTGCCGGACCGGCCCGCCCGCCACGTGCCGGCTCGCGCCGCGGGCCAGGCTGGAGAGGCCCGAGGCCAGGGCGCACAGGTGCTCGGCGTCGGAGCGCTCCAGGCCGGCGGAGCAGCCGAGCAGCAGCCCGTCCGCCGACAGGACGACGGCCTGGCGGGCGGGGAGCACCCGGTCCACCAGGTCGTCGAGCAACCAGTCGAGATCGGGGCTCTGCCTCGTCGGATGCAGCATCAGGCGTCCCTCTCAGGTGCGGTCGGGGGTTCGGG
>NZ_POUB01000183.1 GCF_003236335.1 Micromonospora deserti | reverse complement strand
CACCGCCCCTGCGCACAGCCCCGCCGAGATCGACACGCTCGCCCTCGGTGACCTCGCCCCCGACCCCGGGTGGCGGCGTCCGGTGCTGCTCGACCGGGACCTGCTGGTGCTGACCACCGGCGGACACGGCAGCGCCGAGCTGGACTTCCGCGCCCTGCCCTGCCGGCCTGGGACGCTGCTGCGGGTCCGCGCCGGGCAGGTGCTGCGCTGCGGCGGCGCTCACCTGGACGCCACAGTGGTGCACTGGGACCCGGAGGCGCTGCGCGGGCTGGACGTCGACCCGGACGCCGTCCCGGCCTGGCTCCAGCTCGCCGGCGAGGACGAGGATGCGGTGATCAACGAGGTGACCCAGCTGGCGGTGGACTGCCAGCGGCACCGCGGGGTGGCCGCCGCCCGTGGCCTGCTCCGCCACCAACTCGCCGTGCTGCTGCTGCGGCTGGCCCTGCTGCCGGCGGGCGGCCGGCCGCCGCCGCGCGCCGACGCCGCCACCTTCCACCGGCTCTGCCGCGAGATCGAGCGCGGCTACCAGGACACCCGCCGGGTCGAGGACTACGCCGCCCGGCTGGGGTGCTCGGTGCGGACGCTGACCCGCGCCTGCCTGGCGGTTACCGGGCGCAGCGCCAAGCAGATGGTCGACGAGCGGGTCGCGTTGCAGGCCAGCCGGCTGCTGGCCGCCACCGACGAGCCGATTGCCCGGATCGGCCGCCGGCTCGGGTTCTCCGAGCCGACCAACTTCGGCCGGTTCTTCACCCGCGAGGTGGGGATGAGCCCGGGCGCGTTCCGCGCGGCCCGGGAGCTGCCGCCGCCCGGGCCGGTCGTCCGGCCCCGGCCACCCGCCGACGCGGCCGGACATGATGGCGGTGTGCAGATCTCCGCGCACGGCGAGTAGGCGGTATGACCGGCCGGCGCGTGCGTCGGGTGGCGGTGGGCCTGGGTGGGTCCGCTTGCGGCGGCGGTACGGCGGGTGGTCGACGAGGTGAGCCGGAGATAACCAGTGGCCGGCTGCCGCGAACGTGCGTAGGTTGACCGCTCTGCCCGACGCCTGGGAGCCGTGCTGATGCCTACACCTACCCTGCACACCGACCGCCTGCTGCTGGAGCCTTACCGCCCGGACGACGCCGAGGACTTCGTGGCCCTGTTCAGCGACCCGGAGGTGGGACGGTTCATGGGTGACGGGCCGCTGACGGCCGAGGAGGCCGGCGCGCTGTTCGGGCGGGTGTTCATTAGGGTGTACGCGGCCGACCTCTTCGACGTCTGGGCGGTGCGCCGGGACGGCCGGTACGTCGGGCACGCCGAGATCAAGCGGACCGACCAGGTCGACGGCCACGAGATCGTGTACGCGCTGGCGAAGCCCGCCTGGGGCGGCGGCCTCGGCACCGAGCTGGCCCGGGCCCTGGTCGGGTACGGCTTCGACACCCTCGACCTGCCCCGGGTGTACGCCACTGTCGCCGACGCCAACCACGCCTCCCTGGCGCTGCTGGCGAAGCTCGGCTTCGCCCACGAACGCGACATCACCGAGACCGACGGCAGCGTCACCCGCGTGCTCGCCGTCGACCGCACCCCCGCCCCGACCCACTGACCTGGCGCTGCCGCCACCTGTGGGTGCATCTGTTGTCGTTGGAGCGACAACAGATGCACCCACATCCCGGCGTACCGGCGCCACATCGACCGGACCTGCCCGAGCGGGGCACCGTCAATGGCGGATGGGGCGAGTTTCGCGAATCGACGTCGCGGGCATGTTCCGCTCGACAGGGCAGGGAATGGGAATGGAAGGGAGCCCCGGCGATGGGCCTGATGTTCCGTAAGCGCAAGACAATCGGCCCGATCATCCTCAACTTCACCGAGAACGGCTTCTCGTCCTGGAGCATCAGGATCGGTCGCTGGTCCTGGAACTCCCGGGCCAGGGCGCACCGGGTGGACCTGCCCGGCCCGCTCTCGTGGAAGCAGGACAAGTCCCGGGCGTGACGTCCCGAGGTCGGGCCGGTGCCGGTGCAACCGCCGGCACCCCACTCGGCGTTGCCGCCGGCCGGTGCACCGCCGGCACCCCACCGGCTTGCCGGCGGGCCCCCGGAACCACTGGCGTCGCGGCCCACGCACCGGCGCCGCTCGCCGTCGGCCGCGCGACCCGGTCAGGTGTCCGAACGGGAGATGAGCACGTCGCCGCCGAGCCGGCCGTGCTCTGGGTGGCGGGTCACCGCCCCGGAGTGCAGCAACCCGGTCAGCGCCCGGACGGCGTCGGCGGAACGGTACACGGTCGAGGTGAGGGCGTGCCGGCGCAGCTCGGTGACCGTACGTGGGCCGGTGCGGGCCAGCTCGGCCAGCAGTTCCCGGCGCAGCGGGCCGGGCTCGGGGTCGAGCGCGATGTCCAGCAGCCGGCCGGCCGGGTCGGCCGGGTCGCGGTAGCGGATTCCGGCGTACTCGTCGACCGCCCAGAGGGCTTCCTTGAACGACTCCAGGCTCTTGTCCGACCCGGTGGCGAACGCGAGTCGCCGCCCGGGGGAGCCGTCGGCCGGCACCAGTTCCACCTCGGTGACCAGCGGGAACCCGGCATCGGTCAGGACACCCCGGCCCGGGGCGTCCGCGACGGCGCAGAGCAGCACCTCGGCCGGGCGCCCGGTCGCGGCGGCGGCCAGCACGGCAGGGTCCGCTCCGGCCGGGTCGTCCACGAACGACAGCACCGGCGCGCCCGCGGCGCCGGCCGCCCGCAGCGCGACCGGAAGCCGGCCCGACCCGCCGGGCACCACGTGCACGGTCACCTCCCCCGGCAGCTCCGCCTCGGCCGCGCCGAGCCGGGCGGGCAGCTCCGGCGCTCCGTCGGCGAGCACCAGCACGGTCAGCTGCCGGCCGCGCAGCCGGTCGGCGTACTCGGTGACGACCCGAAGCGCGGCCTCGGCGGACGCGGGGGCACCGTCCGCGTACGCCAGGGCGACGGTGGCCCGGCGGGCGCGGTGCAGCGCGCCCGGCAACCAGGTTTCCAGGTGGCGCACCAGCAGCTCGCCCAGCACGGCGTGGATCGGGTCGGTCGACATCCTGCCGTTCTACCTCACGGCGGCCGGGCGGCCGTAGAAGAGCCCGGCCCGGCGACCCGGGCGCCGCAGGGAAGCCGGCCGGGGACCCGGGCGCCGCAGGGAAGCCGGCCCGGGCGGCGGGCGACCCGCCGCGCACTGTCAGGCCGGGACGGAGACGCCGATCCCGCCGCGGGTCTGGCCGCCGTAGCGCTGCCGCTCGGCGGCCAGGTCGAGCCGGCCGATCCGCTTGCGCGCGGCGATCGCGGCGTCGTCGAGCCGGTCGGCCGGGACGAGCCAGACCACCTCGAACTCCAGCCCGTCCGGGTCCTGGCCGTAGAGGCTCTTGGTGGTGCCGTGGTCGGAGCTCCCGCGCAGCGCGCTGGCGGCGGCCAGCCGTTCGGCGGTGGCGGCCAGTTCGTCGAGGGTGTCCACCTCCCAGGCGAGGTGGTAGAGGCCGACGGTGCCGCGCCCGGCGGCAGGACGACCGGCGCCCGGGCCCACCTCGAACAGGCCGAGGTCGTGGTCGTTGGTGGAGTCGGGCGCCTGCAGGAAGGCGGCCCCGGTGAAGCCGTCCGGGGTCATCGGGATCGGCCGGAAGCCGAGCACGTCGCGGTAGAAGGCGACGCTGCGGGCGAGGTCGCTGACGTAGAGGACCGCGTGGTTGAGTCGGTGGATTCCCATGTCACCGACGCTAGCGCGGTTTTGTTGAGCGTTCAACTAAATGGCGTATGATGGGCGCCATGACCCGCTGGCTGGACGAAGACGAGCAGCGCACCTGGCGGGCGTTTCTGGCCGCTTCCCGCGCGCTGATGGAGACGCTCGACCGCGAGCTGCAACGCGACGCCGGGATGCCGCACGCCTACTACGAGATCCTGGTGCGGCTCTCCGAGGCGCCACGGCGCCGGCTGCGGATGAGCGACCTGGCCGAGGCCTCCGGCTCCTCGCGCAGCCGGCTCTCCCACGCGGTGGCCCGACTGGAGGCGGCGGGCTGGGTGCGCCGTGAGGAGTGCCCGACCGACCGGCGCGGTCAGCTCGCGGTCCTCACCGACGGCGGCTTCGCCGCCCTCACCGCCGCCGCGCCCGGCCATGTCGAGGGAGTACGCCGGCACCTGTTCGACGCGCTCAGCCCGGCCCAGGTCGACCAGTTGCGCCGGATCAGCGACACCCTGGTCGACCACCTGACCGGATCCTGACCAATCCGCGCCGGTACGGGTCTTGTACTTACCGTCGTCGGATGAGCACGATGGGGCGTGCCTTCCGGCTTCGGTGAACTGACTGACCAGGCGCACCACCTGGTGTCCGCCGGCGACCTCGCCGGCGCCCAGCGGTTGCTCGCCGATGCGCTGACCGACGCCGACCCACGCCCGGCCAACGCCACGCCGGAGCTGGCCGAGGCCGCCAGCCTCCAGGCACGCGTCCTGGTCGCGCTCGGCGAGCCGCACTCCGCGCGCGGCTGGGCCGCCTTCGCGTACGCGGCCGCCACCCGGCTGCACGGCCGCTCGGACCAGCGCACCGTGGCCGCCGCGGCCACCCTGGCGGCGGTGCTGCACCGGGTCGGCAGCTGGTCCCGCGCGGCCCGGCTCTACCAGGAGGTCATCATCGAGCTGACCGCCCTGGACGGTCCGGAGTCGCTGCGGGTGCTCGCCGCCCACGCCGACCTGGCCACCGTGGAGTACGCCCGCGGCCAGTGCCAGGTGGCCCGCGACCGCCTCCAGGACGCCTGGGAGCTGCACCGCGAGGTCTACGGCGACGGGCACGCCAGCGGCATCAAGATGCTGGCCCGGCTCGGGGCGATGCAGCGCGACTGCGGGCAGTTCGCCGAGGCGCACGACAACCTGGCGCTGGCCCGGGAGTTGGCCCGGCAGCACCTGCCCGCTGACGATCCACTCGCGACGCAGGTGGCGGCGCTGGCCCGGGCGGCGGCCAACCCGGACCACGTCTGCGCCGACACCGCCCCGGTCGACCGGGACAGCCCGATCGTGCCGGCCGCACGCACCCCGCCTCCCGGCGACGCGTCGCCCGGGCCGGCGGCGTACCACCCCTCCCAGCCGGGCTACCAGCCGGCGGAGCCGGCCGGGTACGACCCGCCGGCCGGCCCGACGGTGCCGACGCCCCGGCAGCCGGCGGACGACCCGGCGCGACAGTGGTGGCCGCCCGAGCACGACGCCGACGAGCCCCCAGCGGGCGGGAGCGCCGTCCCGCCGTCGGTGCTGCCGCTGGCCGGCGGCACCGAGGAGGCCGACGGCGTGCACCGGGTGCCCCAGCACGCCGCGCCCGAGCAGCCGTACCAGCCGTCGCGGCTGCTGCCGGTGCCGGTGCACCACGCACCTGCCCGCCGCAACCGGCTGGTGCCGCTGGTGGTCGCCGGGGTGGTCGTGGTGCTGCTCGGCACCGCCGCGGTGATCGCCGGGGTGGCCCAGGTCGACGGCGGCGGTGACCCGGAGCCCGCGGCGACCGGCACCCCGGCCTCGTCACCGGCCGCCGGCGTCCCGCCGGGCGCCACGGCCACCCCCGGTGCCCCGGGCGGCGGGGCGGCCCCGCCCGGCAGCCCGCCCGGGGCGGTGACGCTGCGGGACAACCGGGACAACGTGGCGCTGCGCTGGACCTACCCGAGCGGCGGGGAGGGCCCGGTGGTGATCTCCGGCGGCCGGGCCGGCCAGGCCCAGACCGCCTTCGCCAACCTGCCCGCCGGTACCACCGATTTCGTCGTCTACGGCCTGAACCGCAGCACCGACTACTGCTTCACCGTGGCCGTGGTCTGGTCCACCGACACGGTGGCCCGGGCCGAGGAGGTCTGCACCCGCCGCCGTTGACCGGCGCGCGCGTAGCCCCTGGCCAGGGCCGGCCCGGGCGCGTAGCCCGTGGGCAGGCCGGCTGGCACGGCGTCGTCGCTGACGCCGGCCGCCGCGACAGCCGGCACCGGGCAGGTCTCGTGACAGCCGTGGTACTCGCCCCCTCCTCGGGCATGGCTCAGGGCCGCTCCGGGTCGGGCAGGGCCGGCAGCAGCAGGCGGACCTGCAGCCCGGCGCCGTCCTCGGCGTCGGTGAGCTCGACCGTGCCGCCGGCGCGGCGGACCAGCTCGCGCACGATGGCCAGCCCGAGACCAGCGCCGCCGGCGTCGCGCGCCCGGGCGTCATCCAGCCGGGTGAACCGGTCGAAGACCCGATCCCGGTCCGCGGCCGGGATGCCGGGCCCGTCGTCGGTCACCGTCACCAGGTGGTACGCCACAGTGCCGCCCGTCCCGGTCCGCCGCGCCGCACCGGTGCCGATCGCCGGGACGGGCCCCCGCCCGACGGCGCGGGTGGCCGGCGCGCCGGCGTCGTGCCGGCCGGCGC
The DNA here is from genome assembly GCF_003236335.1 of Micromonospora deserti. Classification (GTDB taxonomy): domain Bacteria; phylum Actinomycetota; class Actinomycetes; order Mycobacteriales; family Micromonosporaceae; genus Micromonospora; species Micromonospora deserti. The sequence continues at coordinate 5,999 of NZ_POUB01000183.1, read as the reverse complement.
CTTCGGGGGCGGTGGCCGCGGCGGACAGGGTCACCTCGGTGCGGGCGTGCCGGACGGCGTTGTCGACCAGGTTGGTGAGGACCCGCCGCACCTCGTCCGGGTCCCCCACCGTCCACAGCGGCGTCGCCGGGGTGACCAGGCGCATCGGCGGCGACGGGTACCGGGCGGCCACCGACTCCAGCAGCGCCCCCAGCTCGACCGGCCCGGTGGCCCGGACCGGTGGGGCGTCGTCGAGCCGGGCCAGCAGCAGCAGGTCGTCCACCAGCCGGCTGAGCCGCTCGGTGTCGGCCAGCAGGTTCGCCGTCACCGTCGGCCAGTCGGTCCGGTCGGCCAACCGCTGCGCCACCTCCAGCTCGGTACGGATGTTGGTCAGCGGGCTACGCAGCTCGTGCGCGGCGTCGGCGACGAACGCGCGCTGCCGGTCCCGGGCCGACCGCAACCGCGCCAGCATGCCGTTGAGGGTGACCGCGAGCCGGTGGATCTCGTCGTGCGACGCCGGTACGGGCAGCCGCCCGCCGCCGTCCCGCCCGGTAATCTCCTCGGCGCCCCGGCGCAGCGCCTCGACCGGGCGCAGGGTCGCGCCGACCACCCGCCAGGCGACCGCGGCGAGCACGGCCACCAGCAGTGGGAAACTGATCAGCAGGATGGTCCGGACAAGGTCGGCGCTGTGCCGGGCGTCCGCCATCGAGCGGGCGACCAGCACGGTGAGCGGGTCGGCCGGGGTGCCGGCGGGCACCACCACCACCCGGACCGGCCCGGCCAGCCCGACCCGCTGCCCCGGCACCGTCAGCCGCTGCCGCACCCCGGGGTCGAGCCGCTCCGGGCGGACCATCGGCACCAGCCGGTCGGCGTCGATCGAGGCGGCCCGGACCCGTCCCTGCCCGTCGACCACCTGCACCCGGACCTGGCCACCGGCGACCGGCAGCGGGTCGGGCAGGGCGTCCTCGGCGGCCAGCAGCGCGACCGCGTCGGCGGTGCGGAACGCCTCGGTGTCGACGGCGCGTTGCAGCGCCCAATTAAGCGCGCCGAGCAGCACCAGCCCGCCGACGGCCAGTCCGACGGAGACGCCGGCCACCCCGATCAGCATCAACCGGCCGCGCAGCCCGAGCGCTGTGCGCCAGCGACGCCACCGCCGTCGCGGTGTGCTCACGTGGCCAGCCGGTAGCCGACGCCCCGCACGGTCTCCAGCCGCTCCCGGCCGATCTTGCGCCGCAGGTAGCCGACGTAGACCTCGACCGCGTTCGGGGCGGTCCGCACGCTGGCGTCCCAGACGTGGTCCAGCAGCTCCGTCTTGGAGACCACCTCGCCGGGCCGGCGCATCAGGTAGTCGAGCAGCGCGAACTCCCGGGCGGTCAGCGCGACCTCCCGGTCGGCGCGGGTCACCCGCCGCCGGGCGGGATCGAGTCGAAGGTCCCCCGCCGCGAGCACCGTCGGGCGCTCGGGGGCGCCGCGGCGCAGCAGCGCGCGGAGCCGGGCCAGCAGCACCACGTACGAGAAGGGCTTGGTGAGGTAGTCGTCGGCGCCGCAGTCCAGCCCGTCGGCCTGGTCGTACTCGCCGTCCTTGGCCGACAGCATGAGCACCGGCAGCCAGTGCTCCTCGGCGCGCAGCCGGCGAACCAACTCGTAGCCGGAAAGGCCGGGCAGCATCACGTCGAGGATCATCGCGTCGTAGTCGCCGTGCCGGGCCGCGTCCAGCCCGGCCGGGCCGGTCGCCGCCACGTCCACCGCGAACCCCTCGGCCTGCAGGCCCCGCTGCAGGGCGGACGCCAGCCGCGACTCGTCCTCCACCACCAGCAATCGCACGGGGTCAAGGGTGCCACCCCCGCGCCGGTGGTCCTACCATCATCCTCAGCACCCTCACAGCGTCGACCGGGCAGGATGGTTTCAGGAGGTGCCCACGATGTCCGTCCTGAAGAGCCGTCCCGTCCTGCGTTGGCTGGTCCCGGTGGCCGCCGTCACCACCGTCGTCGGTGGCGGTGCCGCCATCGGCACGTTCGCCGCCCAGGCCGAGCCGAGCCTGCCACCCCGTTCCGCCGCCCAGCTCCTGGTCGATCTGCAGACGTCCCGGCTGGAGGGGCTCTCCGGCACCGTCGTGCAGCGCGCCGACCTGGGCCTGCCGCCGCTGGCCGGCCTGGTCGCCGGCGACGACCTGACCGGCCTGCTGACCGGCACGCACACCCTGCGGGTCTGGCACTCCGGCCCGGACCGGCAGCGGATCGCGCTGCTGGACACCCTCGGCGAGCAGGACATCATCCGCAACGGCCGGGACGTGTGGACCTGGAGCAGCCGGACCAACACCGCCACCCACCGCACGCTGCCCGCCGGCGAGGGCGAGGCCGCCCCGGCGGAGCTGCCGGCCACGCCGCAGGAGGCGGCCGACCGGGCCCTCGCCGCGATCGACCCGAGCACCGAGGTGAGCGTCGGCCGGTCCGCGACGGTCGCCGGGCGGGACGCGTACGAGCTGGTGCTCGCGCCGCGCGATGCCGCCTCGCTGGTGCACCAGGTGCGGATCGCCATCGACGCGCGGGAACACGTGCCGCTGCGCTTCGAGGTCTTCGCCGACGGCAGCGATCAGCCAGCGTTCGAGATGGCCTTCACCCAGGTGTCCTACGCCCGCCCGGACGCCGACCAGTTCACCTTCAACCCGCCGCCCGGGGTGACGGTGACCGAGGAGCCCGCCGGGGAACGCCCGGCCGGCCCGCGCCGCCCGGAGGGCGAGCGGCCGCAGCTGCGTACGGTCGGCGAGGGCTGGGCCACGGTGGTGGTCGCGCGCCTCGACGGAGCCGGCGCACCCTCCGCCGGCGCCGGGCGCGCCCCGACCGGCGACGCGGCGACGCTGCTGGGCAGTCTGCCGGCGGTCAGCGGCGACTGGGGCAGCGGGCGGCTGCTCACCGGAAAGCTGTTCAGCGTACTGCTCACCGACGACGGCCGGCTGCTGGCCGGCGCGGTGACGCCGGAGCGGCTCTACCAGGTCGCCACGGGCTGAGGGTCACCCGGACCGGAGGGTCGGCACCGGGTCGGGGGTCCGCGTGGGCGGCCCCCGACCCGTTTCCTTGGCGGGCCGGTCGCCGTCGCCGGGCCGACGCTCAGGTGGCGAGGCCCAGCGCCACCGACCCGGCCACCGGTGCCAGGTACAGCAGCGGGAATGGGAGGTGCGAGTACCACCGCGCCCGGGCCACGGTGACGACGGCCCCGGTGAAGTAGAGCACCAGGCCGATCCCGGTCAGGACACCGACCACCGGCACGGCCAGGCCGGCCAGCAGACCCAGCGCGCCTACGGCCTTGGCCGCGCCGAGCCACGGCCACCAGCCACGGGGTACGTCGTAGTCGGTCAACGGCTGCACGACCCAGGTGGCGCGGAAGAAGACGGAGCCGGCCGAAAATCCCGCCATGGCGGCTCCCAACAGGGTGACGACGACGTAGGTGACGGACATCAGGCACGGTCCTCATCGCGGGGCCGCCGGTGCGGACGGGCGCCCGCGTTATGGGTTGTCACTGTCGTCACCCCGCGCGGGGCGTGGATGTGACCGGCGATCCGCCTGGGGCCGCACTTCGATCGCGGGCGAAGCCAGCGGCTGTGGCTGTGGCGTGGCGTGGCCTGGCGCGCTTGGTCCGGCGGGGCGGCGCGCGGTATCTTTCTCAGTTCAGGCAACAAAAAAGAACGGCTTAGATAGCCGTTCTGAGAACGATACTAACCAATTGGGAGACGGCTTGTCAAGGCACTCCGGCAATTCCGCTGAATTGCAGCCCGACGACGAGATCGGCCGCGAACAGGAGTACGTCTCGATGCTCTACCGGCGGCTGGACGGGCTGCGGGAGCAGGCGTCCCGGCGGCTGACCGAGGAGCTGCGCGCCACCGGCGGCACCCTGCAGGGCCGCTCCCAGCGCGACGGCGCGGTTCGGATGTACGCCGAACAGGTCGAACAGTTCTCCGCGGTGGAGAACGGCCTCTGCTTCGGTCGCCTGGACACCGACGACGGGGCGCGGCACTACATCGGCCGGATCGGCATCTTCGACACCAGCGGCGACTACGACCCGCTGCTGATGGACTGGCGGGCCCCGGCGGCCCGCGCCTTCTACCTCGCCACCGCCGCGAACCCGCAGGGCGTGAAGCGGCGCCGGCACCTGCGCACCCGGCAGCGGAAGGTCGTCGCGCTCAACGACGAGGTGCTCGACCTGGCCGCCGCCTCTCCCACCGGGCACGAGGAGCTGACCGGCGAGGCGTCGCTGCTCGCCGCGCTCAACGCCGGCCGCACGGGCCGGATGCGCGACATCGTGGAGACCATCCAGGCCGAGCAGGACCGGATCATCCGGGCCGACCTGCCGGGCGTACTGGTGGTGCAGGGCGGCCCGGGCACCGGCAAGACCGCCGTCGCGCTGCACCGGGCGGCGTACCTGCTCTACACCCACCGCCGGGAGCTCTCCAGCCGGGGCGTACTGCTGGTCGGGCCGAACGCCACGTTCCTGCGGTACATCTCCCAGGTGCTTCCCGCGCTGGCCGAGACCGGCGTGCTGCTGCGTACCCAGGCCGACCTCTTCCCCGGGGTCAGCGCCCGGCGCGCCGAGAGCGCCGAGGCCGCCGCGGTCAAGGGGCGCGCGGTGATGGCCGAGGTGCTGGCTGCCGCCGTCCGGGACCGGCAGTGGCTGCCCGCCGAGCCGCTGGAGATCGAACTGCCGCAGCGGGAGGTCCTCGTCCTCGACCCGGAGACCGTCCGGGCGGCCCGGGACCGGGCCCGCCGCTCCGGCCGGCCGCACAACCTGGCCCGCGCCGTGTTCGACATCGAGATCGTCCACGCGCTCGCCGGCCAGGTCGCCGAGCGCATCGGCGCGGACCCGCTGGGCGGGGAGAACCTGCTGGACGAGGCCGACATCGCCGAGATCCGCCGCGAGCTGCGCGAGGAGCCCGAGGTACGGGCGGCGCTGGACCAGCTCTGGCCGGTGCTCACCCCGCAACGCCTGCTCGCCGACCTGTACGCCTCGACCGACCGGATCGCCGCCGCGGCGGCGATGCTCACCGACGCCGAGCGGGCCCTGCTGCACCGGGAGCCGGGCGGCTGGACGCCGGCGGACGTGCCGCTGCTGGACGAGGCGGCCGAGCTGCTCGGCGAGGACGAGCGGGCCGCCGCCGCCCGGCGGGAGCGGATCCGCGCCCTGCAACGCGAGTACGCCGAGGGTGTGCTGGAGATCGCCCGGGGCTCCCGGTCGATCGACGTGGAAGACGAGGCCGACGGCGGTGAGATCCTCGGCGTCACCGACCTGCTCGACGCGGACCGGCTGCTGGAGCGGCAGGAGGAGGCGGACCGGCTGACCACCGCCCAGCGGGCCGCGGCCGACCGGACCTGGGCGTTCGGCCACGTGATCGTGGACGAGGCGCAGGAGCTGTCGCCGATGGCGTGGCGGCTGCTGATGCGCCGCTGCCCGAGCCGGTCGATGACCATCGTCGGCGACGTCGCGCAGACCGGCGCGCTGGCCGGAACCCCGTCCTGGGCGGCGGCGCTGGAGCCGTACGTGGCACAGCGCTGGCGGTTGGCGGAGCTGACGGTCAGCTACCGCACCCCCGCCGAGATCATGGCGATCGCCGCCGACGTACTGGCCCGGATCGACCCGGCACTGCGCCCGCCCCGCTCGGTGCGGGAGAGCGGCTCGACGCCGTGGGACTCAACCGTGCCGCCGCACCGGCTGGCGGCGGAGCTGGTCGGGGCGGCGGGCGCCGAGGCCGCGGGGCTGGCCGACGGTCGGCTCGGGGTGATCGTCCCGGCCGGCCGGGTCGACGACCTCGGCGCCGCCCTCACCGCCGCCCTACCCGAGGCGGCGGTCGGCGAGCATCCGGAGCTGGAGAGCCGGGTGGTGGTGCTGACCGTCGCCCAGGCCAAGGGTCTGGAGTTCGATTCCGTCCTGGTGGTCGACCCGGACGGCATCGTCGCGGAGTCCCCCCGCGGCCGCAGCGACCTCTACGTCGCCCTCACCCGCGCCACCCAACGCCTCGGCATCCTCCGCCC
>NZ_POUB01000182.1 GCF_003236335.1 Micromonospora deserti | reverse complement strand
GCGCACCTCCCACCCCACACCCCCCGCAATCGTTGATCATGAGGTTGGCGGCGCCGAAGCGGGCAAAACGCCCGGCAAACCTCATGATCAACGGGGGGATGTGGGGGAGTGCAAGAAGTTCCCGGACGGCACCCTCGCCGTGCGGGACGTCGACCTGGAGATCGCCGACGGCGAGTTCGTGATCCTGGTCGGCCCGTCCGGCTGCGGGAAGTCCACCACCCTCAACATGATCGCCGGGCTGGAGGACATCAGCTCCGGTGAGCTGCGCATCGGCGGCGAGCGGGTCAACGACAAGGCGCCCCGCGACCGGGACATCGCGATGGTGTTCCAGTCGTACCCGCTCTACCCGAACATGACCGTCCGGGAGAACATGGCGTTCCCGCTGCGGCTGGCGAAGCTGGACAAGGAGACCATCAACGCCAAGGTCGAGGAGGCGGCGAAGGTCCTGGAGCTGACCGCGCTGCTGGACCGCAAGCCGGCCAACCTCTCCGGCGGCCAGCGTCAGCGGGTGGCGATGGGCCGGGCGATCGTCCGCCAGCCGAAGGCGTTCACGAGCCGCTGTCCAACCTGGACGCCAAGCTGCGGGTGCAGATGCGGACGGTGGTGTCGCGGCTGCAGAAGCAGCTCGGCACCACCACCGTCTACGTCACCCACGACCAGACCGAGGCGATGACCCTCGGCGACCGCGTGGTCATCATGCGGGGCGGCGCGGTGCAGCAGGTCGGCCCGCCCCAGGAGCTGTACGACCACCCGCGCAACCTCTTCGTCGCCGGCTTCATCGGCTCGCCGGCGATGAACTTCCTGCACGCCGTGGTGGAGGGCGGCCGGCTGCGGACCGCGCTGGGTGACGTGCCGATCGGTGACCGGGTACGCCGCCAGCTGGCGGGCGCCGACGCGCCGCGTGAGCTGATCCTCGGCATCCGGCCGGAGCACTTCGAGGACGCGGAGTTGATTGACGAGGACACCCGCCGCCGGGGTACGCAGTTCGAGGCGCCGGTGGAGATCGTCGAGTCGATGGGCTCGGACAAGTACGTCTACCTCGCCGTCGAGGGAGAGCGGGCCAGCGCCGCGGAGCTGGAGGAGTTGGCCGCCGACGCCGGGGCCGACTTCACCGGCGGCGGGGCCAGCCTGGTGACCCGGCTGTCGGCGGAGTCGCCGGTGCAGGAAGGGCAGACCCGGCGGATCTGGTTCAACCTGGAGAAGATCCACCTGTTCGACCCGGCCGACGGCCGTAACCTCACCCTGCACGAGGGGCGGGCGGCCGGCGCCCTCGCCGACTGACGCGCCGGGCCGGCGGCGCGCCGCCGCCGGTCAGGCCGGCCAGTCGACTCGCAGGTCCCGGTCGAGGAAGGCCGCGTAGCGGCCCAGGGCCCGCTCGACCCGGACCCGCTGCGCCGGATCGACGGCGACCAGCGGGCGAGCGGTCACCGTCACCCGGTCGGGGCCGACGGTGCGTTTCCAGGTGCCCACCACCCGCCCGGCGCGCACCAGGGTGGCCTGGAAGACCCCGTTGCCGCCGGGCACGATGGCGTCCTTGTGGGCCGGGTCGAGCATCAGCGACCGGTCCTTGTAGCCGAGCAGGTACTCGTCGAACCCGGGCAGTGCGAGCACGTCGTCGACCGGCTCGCGCGGCGCGTCCAGCAGGGCGGCGTCGACGAGCGCCTCTTCCCCGTCGACCCGCACCGCGGCCAGGGCAGCGCCGGCCGCGGCGAAGCCCCGGCGCGCGTCGGTGAGGGTCAGGCCCGTCCAGCCGGCGAACTCCCGGGCCGTGACCGGCCCGTGTGAGCGCACGTAGCGGCGGGTGAGCAGGGCCAGGGCCTCGTCCCGGTCGGGGCGGTGCGGCGCCGGCGCCCACTCGTCGAGCAGGGCGAAGGTCTGCGCGGACCCGACGTTCGGGGTGAGGCAGGTGACGCCGCGCACGCTCGCGTACCACAGCAGGTGGTAGCCGCGCTGGCCGCCGGTGTCGATGCCGGCCGCCGTTAGCGTCGCCAGGCACTGCGCGCGGGTGAGCCGCCCGCCGCCGGCCAGCGCCTCACCGAGCACCTCGGTCGCCCGGGCCGCGTCGGCCTCGGCCAGCCCGAGCTGCGCCCGGCGGGTCGCCGCGCCGGCCAGCGAGCGCACGCCGGTCAGCTCCAGCATCCAGCGGGCGTCCCGTGCCGGGACGAGGTGGATGGTGCCTCGCATCGGCCAGGTGCGCAGCGCCTCCCGCCGCTCCAGCGCGTCGTGCACGTCGGCGTGGCTCAGCCCCGGCAGCCGTGCCCCCAGCGACCACATGCCGCTGGCGGCGTCCTGCGCCTGCATCGCGCCGAACCACGCCACCACCTCGGCCACCGAGCTTGACCGGGCGGTGGGGTGCGGGCGCAGCAGCAGGCTGGTCATCCGCAGCGCGAGCGCCTCGCGCCCGGTCAACTCCACCACCATCGGGCTCCTCGGTCCGGGGTCGGGGCCAGCCTAGGACCCACCACCGACATCGCCCCGCCACCCGCCCGGGCGGCGGCAGTGACGCCCAGGTCAGCGCTTGGGAGGAGCCCCTGATCGCGCTACGCCAGCGCCGTTGCCAGCGGAGCGCGATCCCCCGTTCAGGTTCGCCGCTGCCGCCGGCGGGGCCGCCGGCACCGGTGTGACCAGGATCCCGGCCGGCGCCGCGCCGGGCAGCGCGTTCCATCGGAACTTGCGGAAATCTTGAGCAGCGGCAACTATCCGCTCACAGGCGCCGGTGCATGACCAGCAGGTCCACCAGGCCCTGGCTCGGGTGCCGGAACGCCTCCGGCACCCGGCCGACGACGGCGAAGCCGAGGGAGCGCCACAGCGCCACCGCCCGGACGTTCGTGGCCACCACCGCGTTGAACTGCATGGCCCGGTAGCCCTCCGTGCGGGCGAGGGTCAGCACGTGTTCGCCGAGCGCCCGACCCACCCCGCGCCCGGCGGCGGCGGGGGCGACCATGAAGCTGGCGTTGGCCACGTGGTCGCCCGGCCCGAGCTGGTTGGGCACCAGTTTCGCCGAGCCGAGCACCGTACCGTCGGCGTCGGCGTCGGCGTCGACGGCGACCACGACGCGACCCGGCGGCGGCACCAGCCACATCCCCCGGGCCTGCTCCTCGGTGACGTCGCGCGGCCAGGTGTAGGTCTCCCCGGCGGCCACGATCTCGCGCAGGAAGGGCCAGATCGCCGGCCAGTCGGCGGCGGTCGCGTTCCTGATCTCCACCCGTCGAGCATGCCATCCGGGCAGCCGGCGCGGCGGTGTGCGGGGCGGCGGCCCGACGGCGTGCCCGGCCGCCGGCGGCGGCGGACGCCGTTTGCCGGTGCAAGTACCGGGTAGTCGCCGGAGCTGACCCGTACTGAGGAGGGAACATCCGATGGCTGCCCAGATCAAGGTCGCGGTGATCTACTACAGCGCGACCGGCATCACCTACCAGATGGCGCAGGCGGCGTGCGAGGCCGCCGGCGAGGCAGGCGCCGACGTACGGCTGCGGAAGGTGCGTGAGCTGGCGCCGGACGAGGCGATCCGGTCCAACTCGGGGTGGCAGGCGCACCACCTGGAGACCCAGGAAGTCCCGGAGGCGCAGCTCGACGACCTCTCCTGGGCCGACGTGGTGATCTTCGGTTCCCCGACCCGCTACGGCCTGGTGGCCGCGCAGCTCAAGCAGTTCATCGACACCTCCGGCCCGCTCTGGGCGCAGGGCGTGCTGGCCAACAAGGTTTACTCGGCGTTCACCTCGACCGCCACCTCCCACGGCGGGCAGGAGACGACGTTGACCTCGCTGTTCTCGGTCTTCTACCACTGGGGCGGCATCGTGGTGACCCCCGGTTACACCGACCCGAGCCAGTTCGTCGCCGGCAACCCCTACGGCGCCTCGCACACCAGCAACAACGGGGAGGTCGCGCCGGACCACGTCGCCCGGTCGGCCACCGCGCTCACCGCCAAGCGGGCGGTGCAGATCGGTGCGGCGCTCAAGAAGGGCCTGGCCGGCTGAGCCTGGCGACCGGCGGTCCGGACGGGCCTCTCGTGCCGTCCCGACCGCCGGTCGTCCTTACCCCTGCCCGCGAGGTCGGCGGCTATGCCCGCTCGGCCGCCGTCAGCTCCGCCGTGGGCGCTGGCAGCAGATCCCGCAGCAGGTCGGCCAGGACGGCCAGGCCGTCGGGGCTGAGCACCGACTCGGGGTGGAACTGCACCCCGGCGAAGCCCCGGCCGCGCAGCGCGTGCACCGCTCCGTCCGCCGCGTCCCGGGCCACCTCCACGCTCCCGTGCGGGGTGGCCAGCCGGTCGGCGCCGGCGCGGGCGGTGAACGTGGCGTAGAAGCCGACCCGGCGCCGGGCGCCGAAGAGCGCCACCTCCCGCTGTAGCCCCTGGTAGGGCGCTTCCCGGCGGTGCAGCGGCAGCCCGAGCAGGCCGCAGAGCAGTTGGTGGCCCAGGCAGACCGCGAGAGTCGGCCGGCGGCGCGTCAGCAGCCCGGTCAGCAGTCCCCGCAGCGCGGCCATCTTCGGCTCGGCCGTGTTGCCCGGGTCGCCCGGACCCGGCCCGACCACCACCAGGTCGTGGCCGTCCACGTCCCCGCAGGCATGCCAGGGTCGCACCTCGACGGTGAGGCCCAGCGCGCTGAGCTGATGAGCGAGCATGCCGGTGAAGGTGTCCTCCCCGTCGACGATCACCGCCCGCCGCCCGGCGAGCCCGGGCAGGCCGGGCGCGTCCGGCGCGCGCTGGTCCAGCCAGAACCGGGCCAGGGGCGCGTTGCGGGCGGCGAGCGCGGCGCGTACCTCGGGATCGTCGGCGAGGCGGGCCGCCGGCCGCGGGCCGGGGGCGGGCGCCTCCGGTCCGCGGCCCAGCGCGGCGAGCACCCCGGCGGCCTTGGCGTGCGTCTCCGCCACCTCGCCATCCGCCGTGGAGTGCCGGACCAGGGTGGCTCCGACCGGCACCCGCAGCTCCCCGGCGGGAGAGATCTCGGCGGTGCGGATCAGGATCGGCGCGTCCAGGGTCTGCCGGCCGGCGTCGTCGCGGCCGAGCAGGGCCAGCACCCCCGCGTAGTAGCGCCGGCCGGTGCGCTCGTGCCGGGCGATCACCCGGCAGGCGTTCTCCATCGGGCTGCCGGTGACGGTGGGGGCGAACATCGTCTCCCGCAGCACCTCCCGCACGTCCCTGGTGCCCCGGCCGGCGAGCAGGTATTCGGTGTGCGCCAGGTGGGACATCTCCTTCAGGTACGGGCCGACCACCTGGCCGCCGTGCTCGGCGACCGTGGCCATCATCTTCAGCTCCTCGTCGAGCACCATGTACAGCTCCTCGACCTCCTTCGGGTCGGCGAGGAAGCGCAGTAGCGCGTCCCGGTCCGCCGGCGCGCCGGAAGGTGCCGCTGATCGGGTTCATCATGACCAGCCCGTCGTCGACGCTGACGTGCCGTTCCGGGCTCGCGCCGACCAGGATCCGGTCGCCGGTGTGCACCACGAAGGTCCAGTAGGCGCCCCGCTCCCGCAGCAGCAGCCGGCGCAGCGCGGCCAGCGCGGCCACCAGCGGCGGCCCCTGCACGGTGGCCCGCATGGTGCGGTGGATGACGAAGTTGGCGCCCTCGCCGCGTCCGATCTCCTCGGCCAGCACCCGGCCGACGGTGGCGGCGTACTCGTCGTCGGAGACGTCGAACCCGGCGTCGGCGGTGACCACCGGCTGGTCGGGCAGCGCCGCCAGCGCCGCGGCCAGCCCGACCCGCTCGTGCCGGTCGATCAGCAGGCACTCCAGCGGGACCCCGTCGTCGACGCAGGCGAAGCCGCGCTCGCCGACCTGCCGGTACGGCACCAGCGCCAGGGTGCGCGCTCCGGGAACCCCGTCGGGCAGCGGGATGTCGGCCAGCCGCGGCACCGCGCGTACCGTGCCGGTGAACAGCTCCAGGTGCGCGGCGCCCTCGCGCCGGACCAGCGCGAACGGGCCGGGGTCGCCGCCGGCGGCGATGGTGGCCAGCAGTTCGGGCAGGTGGGTCATCGGGTCTCTCCTCGGGGCCGGGGCCGCCGACGGGGCGACCGGAGGGCCGGGAGCGAGACCGGCGGCCGCCTCGACGGCGGCCGCGTGGGTTGAGCTACGCGCGGGGAGTGGCCGCCGGGTCGGCGGGCCACCAGCTGGACAGGTGCGCGAGCATGCGACCACCCTACGCGGCCGGCGTCGCGGGCGGAAGCCGATCGGGCGTACGGGGCGCGCGGCGCGGTTCCCGGCGGCGCGTGCCGGGTACCTTGACCCGCGATGAACATTCTCGCTCTCGACCTGGGCACCTCCTCGGTACGCGGACTTGTCCTGGACGCCGACGCCCGTCCGCTGCCCGGCGCGCTGGCCCGGCGCAGGGTGGACCCCGTCGTCCACGACGACGGCACCGGCGTCCTGGACGGGGTCGGCTACCTCGCCTGCCTGGTCGAGTGCCTGGACGAACTGGCCGTCGCCGGGCACCTGCGCGACGTCGAGCTGGTGGCCACCTCGGCGCAGTGGCACTCGGTGCTCCCGCTCGGCGCCGACGGCGCCCCGCTCGGGCCCGTGCTGACCTGGCTGGACACCCGCCCGCACCCGCTGCCCGGCGTGGCCGGGCCGGCCGACCCGGACGGCTTCCACCAGCGCACCGGCACCTGGTGGCACCGCTGCTACTGGTCGGTGCGGCTGCCCTGGCTGCGGGAGCACACCTCGACCCCGATCGCCCGGTTCGCCGGCCTGGTCGAGTACCTGCTGGGCGAGCTGCTCGACTCCGCGCCGATGTCGATCTCGCAGGCATCCGGCACCGGCCTGCTGGACCTGCGCACCCTGCGGTGGGACGCGGAGGCCTGCGCGCTGGCCGGCGCCCGCGCCGGCGAGCTGCCCGAGCTGGCGCCGATGCGGTGGCGGGGCCGGTTGCGGGGGGAGCACGCCCGCCGCTGGCCGCAGTTGACCGACGCGTGGTGGGCCGCCCCGGTGGGCGACGGGGCGGCGTCGAACGTCGGCTCCGGCTGCGTCGACCCTGCCCGGGTGGCGGTGACCGTGGGCACCTCCGCGGCGGTCCGGCTGGTCCAGCACCTCCCCGCCGGGACGGAGCCGCCGCCGCTGCCCGAAGGGCTCTGGCGCTACCGGGTCGACCACGACCACGTGGTGACCGGGTCGGCCTACTCCTCCGGCGGTAACCTCTACGCCTGGGCCGACCGTGAGCTGCGGCTGCCCCGGGGCGCCGAGCTGGATGCCGCCCTGGCGCGGGTGCCGCCGGACGGCGGCCGGCCGGCGAACGTGCGGTTCGGCGGGGACCGGCCGCCCGGCCTGGCGCCGGCCGGCTCCGGCGAGCTGCGCGGGCTGAGCTTCGGCTCCACGGCGGTGGAGATGCTGGCCGGGATGATGCGGGGCCTGTGCGACCTGGTCGCCCACGATCTCACCGTGCTGGAGTCCACCGTCGACAAACCTGCCGAGGTGGTGCTGGGCGGGGGAGCGGTGGCCGCCTCGCCCTGGTGGCGTCAGGCGTTCGCGGCGGCGCTCGCCCCTCGGCCGGTGTGGTATCAGCGCAACCCGGAGATCGGGGCGACCGGTGCGGCACTGATCGCGCTGGGTCGTATCGGCGACGCCGTCGAACTAGCCGACATCGGCCGGACGGATGAGCGGCCCTCACCCTCCTGATTCGCACCTCGTCCCGGCCCGTTGACACAGCTCCCGGGCCTGGTTGGATGGACTCCGCTCCCCGGCTCGCGGCGGACGCGAGGTACGTAGGAGGCAGGTGTGGGTGTAGGTCCGGACCCGGCGCGCAGCGCGGTGCCCCACCACCGCCGGCGCCGGTTCGACGTCCGGGTCGTGCCGCACCGGCGCCGCTCCCCGTTCCGGATGCGGGACTGGCGGATGCGCACGAAGCTGGCCACGGTGCTGGTCATCCCGTCGGTGGCCTTCCTGGTGCTGGCCGGCGTGCAGACCCGCGCCCTGGTCGGGCAGACCACGGCGCTGAGCGACTTCGCCGAGCAGGTCGGCATCGGCCGGCAGATCACCATGGCGGTGCACCAGCTCCAGCAGGAACGGGACCGCTCCGCCGGCGAACTGGGGGAGCTGCGCCGCAGCGGTGCCGGCGCGGACCGCGACGCGGCGATCGCCGCGCTGAAGCCGTTGCAGGCCGCCACCGACCAGGCCATGCGCGAGCTGCGCACGGCCGCGGAGCCGCTCGCCCACGCCAACGCGTCGTGGCGGGTGGCCTACTCCGAGGTGCTGGAGGCGTACGAGCAGGTCATCTACATCCGGGCCGCGGTGCCACCGGCGGTGCTGGGCACCGACACCATCCTCAGCAACTACCACCGGGCCGTCGACGCGCTGCTGAACCTGCTCGCCGAGCCGTCGCCCGGTGAGGAGCAGCCGGCGCTCAGCGACGCGGTGCTGCGCTACGTGCAGCTGGCCCGGGTCAAGGAGCTCTCCTCCCGGATCCGGTCGCAGCTCTACGAGGCCGCCCGGGCCGGCCGGTACGGCCTGGAGGACCAGGTCATCCTGACCGACCTGCGGGCTCAGCAGCTCACTGCGCTCGGGGCGTTCCGGGTTGCCGCGACCACCGACCAGATCCGCCGCTACGACGTGACCTCGGTGGACCGGGCGTTCCTCGCCGCCGCCCGGCTGGAGGAGCAGAGCCTGCCGGCCGAGGGAGCGGCGCCGGCCGTGCTGCCCGCTACACAGTGGTGGGCGGCGAGCGAGCAGCGCCAGGAGCTGCTCCGCCGGGTCGAGGCGTCCGTGCTCGACGACGCGGTGACGCAGGCCGACGAGGTGAGCACCACGCAACTGCGCACCACCCTGCTGGTGGTCGGCGGGATCGTCGCGGTGCTGCTGATCGCCCTGCTCATCTCGGTGCTGGTGGGCCGGTCGATCGCCCGGTCGATGCGGATGCTGCGCGGCCAGGCCCTGCGGATCGCCCAGGTCGAGCTGCCCGACGCCCTCGACCGGCTCCGCACCGTCACCGGCGGCGTGCCCGGCATCGAGGTCCCGCCCGCGGTGGTCCGGTCGCTCGACGAGATCGGCGAGCTGGCCGAGGCGTTCGTCGCCGTGCACCGCAGCGCGGTCAGCGTCGCCGTCGAGCAGGCGACGATGCGGCGCAACGTCAACGCGATGTTCGTCAACCTCGCCCGCCGCAGCCAGGTGCTGGTGGAACGGCAGCTGGAACTGCTCGACGACCTGGAACGCGAGGAGAACGATCCGGAGCAGCTGGAGAACCTGTTCCGCCTCGATCACCTCGCCGCCCGGATGCGGCGTAACGACGAGAGCCTGCTGGTGCTCGCCGGCACCGAGTCGACCCGGCGGTGGAGCCGGCCGGTGGCGCTCAGCGCCGTGCTGCTCGCCGCCAGCGCCGAGATCGAGCAGTACCAGCGGGTGCGCCACGAGTCGGTGGTCGAGCTGCACATCGTCGGGCACGCCATCGGCGAGCTGGTCCACCTCCTCGCCGAGCTGCTGGAGAACGCCACCGCCTTCTCCCGGCCGGACACCGCCGTGCGGGTCACCGCCGTGGGCGAGGCCGGCGGGGCGGTCGTGGAGATCGCCGACCAGGGCCTGGGCATGAGCCCGACCGCGCTGGCCGAGGCGAACGCGGTGCTCGCCACACCGCCGGCCGCGGATGTCGCGACCGTCGAGCGAATGGGTCTGTTCGTGGTCAGCCACCTGGCCGCCCGCCTCGGCGTCGAGGCCCGGCTGCACGGCGGCCAGGGTGGCCTCGTCGCCCGGGTCCGGCTACCACGCCAGCTACTGGCGCCCGCGCCAGCGGCGGAGCTGGACCCGCCGGCCTCGACGCGGATGCTCACCGACGGGCTCGCCGCCCCGGCGTGGCCGGGCCCCGCCACGCCCGATGACCTGCCGGTGGCCGGTCGCCGTCCGGACGGCGTGCCGCGCCAGGCCCGGGCGGTCCCGGTGCGGGCCGAGGACGTGCTCGTCCCGGCCGCCGGACGGTCCGTTTCGACCGACGGCGGCTGGTGGTCGCGCCACGGGCCGGCGCCGGCGGGGGACGTGACGCCGAGCCCGCCGTCGGTCCCGGTGACGGGCGGCACCAACGACCGGGGCCTGCCCGTGCGGGTGCCGATGGCCCACCTCGCCGCCGTCACCCGCTCGGCCCGGCCGGAGCAGCCGACGCCGCGCTACGACCCGGACCCGGAGGCGGTCGGCGGGATGCTGTCGCGGTTGTACAGCGGCGTCCGGCGGGCCGAGGCCGAGGACACGACCGAGATACCCATGCCGCCGGCCGGCGGGCGCACCGAAGGGGGACGACTTTGACGACGTTGAGCCAGGAGGCCCGGGACCTGAGCTGGCTGGTCAGCGGGTTCGCGCAGCGGGTGCCGGGGGTGGCGCACGCGGTGGTGGTCTCCTCCGACGGGCTGCTGGTGGCCCTCTCCGACCACCTTCCCCGCGACCACGCCGACAAGCTCGCCGCGGTGACCTCCGGCCTGATGAGCATCACCGCGGGCGCGGCGCAGATGTTCGACGGGGACGTGGTCAAGCAGACGGTGGTCGAGATGGGCCGCGGCTACTTCCTGGTCATGCAGGTACGCGACGGGTCCATCCTGGCCACTCTCGCCGCCGCCGACGCCGACATCGGGGTGGTCGGCTACGAGATGGCTCGGCTGGCCAAGCAGGCGGGGGAGATGCTCACCCCCGCGCTGCGGGCGGAGCTGCAGCAGGCGCTACCCCGCTGACCGGCCTCCCCGGGCCCGCTGACTGGCGTCCCCGGGCCGGATGGGCGGTGCGGGCTCGGCCGCACCCGGCGCCCGCCGACCGGCGCCGGGTGGGCTCGCGTCCGGTCAGAGAGCGTTGTCGGCGATCACCTGGCGGTACCAGTGCGCGCTGCGCTTGAACACGCGCCGCTGGGTCGGGTAGTCCACGTAGACCAGGCCCCACCGCTGCACGTAGCCCTCGGCCCACTCGAAGTTGTCGAGCAGGGACCAGACGTGGAAGCTCTCCAGCGGCACCCCGGCGGCGATGGCCCGGTGCGCGGCGGCCAGGTGGTCGCGCAGGAAGGTGATCCGGGCGCTGTCGTCGACGGTGCCGTCGGCGGCCAGGCTGTCGGGGGTGGGCAGGCCGTTCTCGGTGACGGTCAGCGGGATCGGGCCGTAGTCGCGGGTGACCCGGGTCAGGATGTCGTACATCCCGTCGGGGTGGATCTGCTGCCACTCCGCCTCGGAGGTGGGCCACCGCCGCACGGTGCCGCCGTCGGCGGTGACGTAGATCGGGGTGTAGTACTGCACGGCCAGCAGGTCGACCGGGGTGGAGATGATCGCCAGGTCGCCGTCGCGGATGCCGCGGGCCATCCGGCTGCCGGGGCCGAGGTCGGCCAGCACGTCCTGCGGATAGCTGCCGCGCAGCACCGAGTCGAGGTAGAGGCGGTTCTCGTAGCCGTCGTAGAGGCGGGTGGCCCGGGCCGCCTCGGCGGAGTCGTCGGCCGGGTAGCAGGGGTGCAGGTTGAACGCCGGGCCGATCCGGCCCGCGCCGCCCGCGTCGCGCAGCGCGCGTACGGCGAGCCCGTGCGCGAGCTGGAGGTGGTGGGCGACCAGGTACGCCGCGTCCGGGTCCCGCCGGCCCGGCGCGTGGTGCCCAAAGAGGTAGCCGTTCTGCACCACCGTCTTCGGCTCGTTGACGGTCAGCCAGACCGGCACCCGGTCGCCGAGGGCCCGGAAGACGTGGTCGGCGTAGTCGGCGAAGCGGTGGGCGACGTCGCGTGACTCCCAGCCGCCGGCGTCCTGGAGGGCCTGGGGGAGGTCCCAGTGGAACAGGGTCGCCATCGGCGCGATGCCCCGTTCGTGCAGGCCGTCGAGCAGCCGGCGGTAGAAGTCGAGCCCGCGCTGGTTGGGTGCGCCGGTGCCGTCGGCCTGGATGCGTGGCCAGGAGATGGAGAACCGGTAGCTGCGCAGCCCCAGGTCGCGCATCAGGTCGAGGTCCTCGGCGTATCGGTGGTAGTGGTCGGCGGCGATGTCACCGGTGTCGCCGTTGCGGGTGCGGCCCGGGGTCCGGCTGAAGGTGTCCCACACCGACTCGCCCCGGCCGTCCTCCTTGGCCGCGCCCTCGATCTGGTACGCCGACGTGGCCGCGCCCCAGCCGAAGTCCGGGGGGAAGTGCAGCCGGCCGGACGGGGCGCCGCTGGGCTCCGTGCCGGTGGCGTCGGTCGCGGTCGCACAGCCGCCGACGACCGCGGCGGTGGCGGCGGTGGCGGCGAGGCCGGGCCCGGTGCCGGCCGTGGTGGCCGTGGCGGTGGCGGCGAGCGCGGCGCGGTGGAGCAGGCGACGCCGGGTGAGTATCGACATGGGTTCTCCTCGTGGTTTGCGTGGCCACCGCCGGAGCCGGGAGCGCTCCCAGCATAGGGCAGGCGTCGGCGACCGGTCATCCGCCGGCCGCGCCGGAGGGGTCGCGGTCGCGGCGGGGGAGCCGGGG
>NZ_POUB01000181.1 GCF_003236335.1 Micromonospora deserti | reverse complement strand
GTGGCGGGTGGGCCCCCTGCGGGCCGCCCTCGACGGGCTCGCCGCGCAGCGGGGCGGCACTCTCGCCGGGGCTCCGATCCGGGCCCTGCTCGCCGGGCTGACCGTGTGCGAGGTGCCGTGGTCCGGTGGCGGTCCGCCGCCGTGGTTCGACTGCGACACTGACGAGGACGTACGCCGGGCGGAGGAGTGGGCGCGATGACGGTGATGGACGACTGGGTCACGGCGGCCTGTGCCGAACTCGGCCTCGACCCGACCCAGGTGCCGGTGCCGGCCGTGCTCGACCTGGCCAAGGACGTGGCCCACCAGGTGCTGCGGCCGGGCGCACCGGTCACCGCGTATTTGCTCGGGCTGGCGGTGGGGCGCGGTGCGGAGCCGGCCGACGTGGCCGCGCGGCTCAGCGCGCTGGCCGGCGCCTGGCCGGTGGAACTCGGCGCGGAACGCCCGGACGACATCCCCTCCTGACCGGCCGTCCCGGACCGGCCTGTGAGGGTCGGGGCGCAGGTCACGGGCGATGGACGTCCCCTGCTGTCCGATCCCGGTCGGGGCTGATTCGCGCTCCCGGTCCCGTGGGTAGGGTGACCTTGACGGACGGAGGCGATCATGACGGCAGACCACCCCTCGGCGCCGGCTGGTGAATCGCCCGGCAGCACGCCGGAGCACCACGAGTCGATCCTGCTCGACGAGCCGACCACGGCCGACCTGCGAGCGAAGGTGACCCAGGCGTGGCGGGAGTTTGCCCGGGCGTTGGCCGAGCGGCTGCCGGCGCTGCCGACGGGTGCGCAGGTCGAGCTGACCCTCGACCCCACCGCCTCGGGCACCGGGGACGCCGTGTACTCGATCAGCATCGAGGTCGCCCTGCAGGGGAGACTCGCCGCGCGGGCGGTGGGTAATGCGACCCTGCCGCCCGGCTACCGGCTGGACCGGGCGGCGGTGGCGGACATGGTCGCGCTCGGCTGGTCACCGCCGGGAGTGGTCGAGGGCTCCGGCGAGCACTTCGGCCTGGACGGCTCGACCGCCGAGGCGACCCGGCTGGCCGCCCTGTTCTCCCGTACGCTGCGCGACGTCTACGGCGCCCCGCACCCGGCCTTCCTCGTCTACCTGATCCACGACGCCGAGGGGGAGCCGTTGCCGGTGGAGCCGCTCGGCACCGCGCGCGGCGACTTCGGCCCCGACCGCGACGTCGAGGCGGACCTGGACGAGGCGCTGGCCAGCGCCACCGGAGCCCAGGCCGGCGAGAACGACGTGCTCGGGCTCGCCGAGCGGGTCCGGACGGTCGTCTCGACGATGCTGAAGTCGGACTCCGACCGGGTGCAGGTGGACTCCGACGGAGACATCAACATCCGCGCCGGTTCGGCCATGGTCTTCGTCCGGGTCCGCGACAACCCGCCGCTGGTCGACGTCTTCTCCCCGGTGCTGACCGAGGTCGAGCCGACCGAACGGCTCTACGTGAAGCTCTCCGAGCTGACCAACCGCATGCCGATCGGCCGGCTCTACTGCGCCGACGACACGGTGTGGGCGTCCATCCCCGTCTTCGGGCGCAACTTCCAGCCGGCCCACCTGATGCTCGCCGTGCAGGTGATGACCGGGCTGGCGGACGAGCTGGACGACCGGCTGCACGGCGAGTTCGGTGGCCGGCGGTTCTTCGGCGAGGGTGACAAGCCGCTCCGGCGCGACCAGGGTGAACACCGCACCGGCATGTACCTCTGACACCCGCCCCTCGCCGGGTGACGCGGGTGGGGCCCGGAAACCCCGACATCCGGGCCCCACCCGCCGGGGAGGGAGGTTCAGGTCGCGGGTAGCCAGCCGAGGCTGCGCGCGGTGGCCGGGTCGGTGGCCCGCAGGCCGGCGTCGGACACCGTCCACAGCACGTCACCGACCAGCAACGACCGGGTCACCGCGCCGGCCGGTCCGGGGTGGGTCACGGTGCCGACCGCGCGGATGGTGCCGTCGGTGACCCGGAGCAGGCGTACGTGGTCGTCGACCGGGAGGGCGACCAGGCCGGTCTCCGGGCGGTGCAGGAAGGCGTGCGAGTCGTACTCCAGCGCCGAGTACGCCCCCGGCACGTGCCACCGGTCGAGCCGGATCGGCCGCGCCGGGTCGCGTACGTCGAAGAGCGACACCTGGAGTCCCTGGGTACGCCCGCGCCGGTCGGCCTCCTGTCCCACACCGAGCAACCGGCCGTCCGGCAGCGGGTGCAGGTACGCCGAATAGCCGGTGATCTTCAGCTCGCCGGTGACCCGGGGCGCGGCGGGATCGGCCAGGTCGACCGTGTACAGCGGGTCGGTCTGCCGGAAGGTGACCACGTATCCGACGCCGCCGAGGAAGCGTACGGAGTAGATCCGTTCACCCCGACCCAGTCCGGTCGCCGCGCCGACCGGTATCAGGGTCTCGCCCTCCCGGCGCAGCACGTGCACGCCGGACTCCGACCGCGAGCGGGTGGCCTGGACGTCGTCGACGGTGGTGGCGACCCGCAGGTGCCCCTGCCACTCCGACAGCGCGTACTGGTTGATCAGCCAGCCGGGCACCGAGCCGGCGCCGACGTACCGGGGACGCCCCGGGGCGGCGGTGTCGAACTGGTAGACGTCGGTGATCTGCTGGTGCACCCGCCGCCCCCAGCGGGGCGCGCCGGGCTGATCGACCGGTGGCCGCTGCCCGGCGAGGTACAGGCTCTGCCCCGTGCCGTAGACGGTGTCCGCGTCGGCGGCGACGCTGACCGGGTCGCCGTCGCCGAGCCGGCCGGCGGTCAGGTCGAAGCTGAGGACGGTCAGCATCGAGCCGCCCGACCAGGTGGCCGGTTGGCTCAACCGGTCGCAGCCGACCCGGCCGGCGTGCGACTGCTCGCCGGCGGTCGACTCGTACGCCGGCAGCCAGGCTGCCACGTCCGCGGCGGCGATCACCGCCCGGTTCGCCGCGATCCGCTCCGCGTCGCTGGCCCGTTCCGCGTACGGGAAGGCCAGCCGGGGCCGCGAGCGGACCACCACCCGGGCGGTGGGGCCGGTCAGCCGGGCGTCGATCAGGCTCGCGTCGATCCGGTAGGTGCCGAGCACGGTGGGGGCGTTGGCCAGGTCGACAAGGATCAGCCGGGTGCCGTCCGGGATCGCGGCCCGGCTGGTGGCCGTCTCCGGCACGACCGCCGCCGGGTCCGGGTGCACGCCGGCCCGGGCCAGGATCAGGACCCGGTCGCCGTGCAGCAGCAGTGTGTGTGCCCCCGACCCGCGCCAGGGCGTCGCCCGGTCGAGGTCGAGCCGCCCGGTGACCTGCCGGGTGGCCGGGTCCACCACCCGCAGCACGCCCCTGGTGACCGTCACGATCCGCCGGCCGTCGGTCTTGACCTGGTCGGGTTCGTCGGCGCCGGCCTCATGGTTGTTGGTGCCGGAGTGCTCCGGGGCGGACTCGGCGGTCACCCGCGCGCCGGGCGCGGCGGCCCGGGCCTCGGCGGCCATGCCCAGGTCCACGCCGGTACGCCAGCCGTCGCCGAGTCCCCATGGGCCGACCGACGCGGCGGCGGCCGCCCGCAGCCCGGCCAGCGCCTCCTCCAGGTGCGCGATGTCGGCGGCGCGCAGGTGGACGAGCGCGTCGGCCTCACCGGAGACGGTGTACGCGCCGACCACCTCGGGGTGCCGCCGGACGGCCGTGCCGATCTGCGCCGGGGTGGTGCGGCCCGCGCAGAACAGCTCGACGAACGCCTCCGTGGTCCACCCGACGGCGGCTGGGTCGACGACGGTGGTGAATCCCCGGATCACCCCGGCGGCGCGCAGCCGGTCGACCCGCCGCTTGACCGCCGGGGCGGAGAGTGACACCCGCTGCCCGATGTCCGCGTACGAGGCACGGGCATCCGCGACGAGCAACGCAATGATCCGCTGGTCTACGGCGTCTATCTGCAACGTTCCGCCTCTGGGAAGCAACGGTTCTGGCTGTTACCAAAGTTCCACGATACCTACTCTTGGTCACCGTGAACCAGCAGCGAGTCCCGCGAAAGCGGACATATCTCATGTGCTCGCCCGAGCACTTCGCGGTCGAGTACGCGATCAACCCGTGGATGGACGTCACCATGCCGGTCGACCCGGAGTTGGCGGTCAAGCAGTGGGACCGGCTGCGGGAGACCCTGGTGGGTCTGGGCCACGAGGTGCACCTGCTCACCCCCGAGCCGGGCTTGCCCGACATGGTCTTCGCGGCCAACGGCGCGTTCGTGGTCGACGGCACGGTGTACGGGGCGCAGTTCATGCACGAGCAGCGGGCCGCCGAGGCCGCCGCCCACCGGGCCTTCTACGAGTCGCAGGGCTGGCGGTTCATCGCGCCGAGCGAGACCAACGAGGGCGAGGGCGACTTCGCGTACCTGCCGGAGGCGCACGGCGGGTTGATCCTCGCCGGCCACGGCTTCCGCACCGAGCTGCCGGCGCACGCGGAGGCGCAGGAGGCGCTCGCCCGGCCGGTGGTGTCGCTGCGCCTGGTCGACCCGCGCTTCTACCACCTGGACGTGGCGCTCGCCTCGCTCGACGACGGGAACATCGTCTACTACCCGGGCGCGTTCTCCGCGGCCAGCCAGAAGGTGCTCGCCCAGCTCTTCCCCGACGCGGTGGTCGCGGACGACGGTGACGCTCTGGCGTTCGGCCTGAACCTGGTCAGCGACGGGCGCAACGTGGTGCTCAACAGCGAAGCCAGCCGGCTCGCCGGCAAGCTCAAGGCCGCCGGCTACACGCCGGTGCCGGTGGAGCTCGCCGAGCTGAAGAAGGGCGGCGGCAGCGTGAAGTGCTGCGTCGCCGAGCTGCGCCACTGACCCTCGGCACCGCCGAGGGTCGGCCGGATCACCACCCGGCCGGATCGCCACCCGGCTGTTGACCGGGCGACCCGATCACCCGGGTGCCGACGGTCGGACGAGCCACGACGGAGGGGCCGGTCACCTATCCCGGGAGGCCGGCCTCTCTCGCGTCTGTCCGGACCGGGTCAGCCGAGCGTGGCCAGCTCGTTGATCACCACGTTCGACAGCACCTGGCCGTCGAGCTGGACCTCGCGCAGGTACCACTTCTGCTGCGGGGTGCGCGGCTGGTTGAACTGCCACATCCCGCGCGGGCTGTCGATCTGGCCGATCTTGCCCAGCGCCAGGTTGACCTGCTGCGGGGTGGGCTCCGCCCCGGCGAGCCGGATGGCCTGGTCGAGCACCTGCGCCGCGTCGTACGACGCCATGGCGTACGTGCTGGGCGCGGCGTTGTGCTTCTTGCGGTACGCGGCGGCGAACCGCCGGTTGGCGGCGTTGTTGAGGTCGGCCGAGTAGTTGAGGGCCGTCTTGATGCCCAGCGCCTCCGTGGCCTTGACGCTGGTAAGCACCGTGCCCTCGGTGAGGAAGCCCGGCGCGTAGATGTCGCCGGTGAAGTTCGCGTCCCGCAGTTGCTTGATGAACTCGACCGCCGGGGGGCCGGCGTAGAAGCAGAACACCGCGGTCGGATTCCGGCTCAACGCGGCGCGGATGTCGGCGGCGTACGCGTTCTTGGGCGGGTTGGTGTGGGAGGCCGTCCAGGTGATCGGGTCCTTGATCCGCGGGTCGGACTCGCCGAACTCCTGCCGGAAGCCGCGCACCACATCCTGGCTGCTGGCGTTCTCCGGCACGATGATCGCCAGGCGGGCCGAGGAGGCGAGTTTGGTCCTCAGGTAGCGGCCGAGCGCCCGCCCCGCCTCGTCCAGCACGTACGAGGTGCGCCAGATGTAGACCACGCTCTGCAGGCTGGTCGGCGAGGCGTTGGAGCCGACCAGCGGCACCCGGGCCTGCTCGACGGTGTCCCTGATGCCGAACATCACCGTCGAGTTGGCCACGCCGGTGAGGGCCAGCACGCCCCGCTTGAGCAGTTCGTCGACCGCGGCCTTGCCGCTCTTGACGCTCTCGCCCTCGTCGGCGGTGAGCAGCTCGACGGGGTGCCCGCCGAGGCGCTTGTCGTTGAGGTCGAGGAAGAGCTGGAAGCCGTTGGTGATCTCGTCGCCGATCGCCTTGAACCCACCGGACCTCGGTGCGATGAGGCCGATCTTGATCGGGCTCGCACTCGTCTCGCTGGTCGGTTCGTTCTCGGCGTCGGTGCCGCATCCGGCGGCGATTCCGGTCGTACCGAGCGCGGCCAGCAGCTGAAGTGCCCGCCTGCGGTTCATCTGCGACACCGAGTTCCTTCCGGGAGCGTTGCAGGGCGGATCAGCGCCCCTTCGGCGTTCTACCTGCTCCGCGACGCTCCGTCAATGGCTAATGATCTTTATGCAGAGACCGCAATGCAGCAGCAACGTACGGCCAGGCGGCCGATTCGGGGTCGATGAGCCCGAAATGCTCGCATCCGGGCAGCTCAACGAGGCGCACGTCACTGCCGGCCGCGCGCCCGGCGGCGACGAACTCCCGGCTCATCGCTACCGGTACCTGCCGGTCCAGCGATCCGTGCACGACTACGCAGGGTTGCCGAAGCGGTACCAACGCCCGTGGATCGGCGGCCGCGTACCGGTCCGGGAACTCCGCCGGGCCGCCACCGAGCAGCGCGGCCACCGCGCCCGAGTCCAGGTCCAGCCGGTACGCCTCGGCGAGATCCGCGACCGGGGCCAGGGCCAGCACCCCGGCGACGGCGGCCGGGGTGCTGGCCGCCGCGTAGAGCGCCAGGTGGCCGCCCGCGGAGTGGCCGACCAGCACCGGCGCTCCCGGGGCTACCTGACCGGGCAGCGCCGCGGCGGCCAGCCGGGGCAGCTCGGCCAACCCGGCCAGGACGTCGGTCAGGGTGTTCGGCCAGCCCCCGCCCGGCTGACCCGTCCGGCGGTACTCCAGCTGGGCCACCGGGTGGCCCAGCCCGGCCAGCGCGGCGGCCAGCGGCCCGGTGTGCCGGCGGTCGTACTCCGCCCGCCAGAAGCCGCCGTGCACGACCACGACCAGCGGCCGGGCCGGGCCCGGCCCGGCCGGGCGGCGCAGGTCGGCGAGCTGGTCGGGGTGGTCGCCGTAGGAGACGGTGGCGTCCGGGGCCGGAGCGGGGCGGCTGAGGACCGCGCGGGGGTCGGCGGGCATGGCGGAACCGTAGCCTGCCCCGCCGGGTGGTTACCGGTCCGGAGCCGGTCCCGGCGCGCACGCGCGGGCGCGGCTGGGTAAAGATGGATGCCATGACCGAAGCGCGCTCCGCTGGACAGAACGACGAGCCGGACCAGGACGGCACCGGTCGCTCCGGGACCGTGGTGGTGGTCGGCCCCGACGGCCGGCCCGTCGGCACGGTGCAGACCGACGAGGGGCAGGGTGAGGACCCGACCCGGCTGGTCGAGCAGCCGGCCAAGGTGATGCGGATCGGCAGCATGATCAAGCAGCTGCTGGAGGAGGTCAAGGCGGCCCCGCTGGACGACGCCAGCCGGCACCGGATGCGGGAGATCCACGAGCGGTCGATCGTTGAGCTCAAGGAGGGGCTCGCCCCCGAGCTGCGCGAGGAGCTGGAGCGGATCTCGCTGCCCTTCACCGAGGAGAAGGTGCCCAGCGAAAGCGAGCTGCGCGTCGCCCACGCGCAGCTGGTGGGCTGGCTGGAGGGGCTCTTCCACGGCATCCAGGCGGCCCTGGTCGCCCAGCAGATGGCCGCCCGCGTGCAACTGGAGCAGATGCGTTCCGGCCGGCAGGCGCTGCCCAGCGGCCCCGGCGGGATGGTGCCGGGCATGCCGGGCGTGGGCCAGCCGCAGGGCGGCGAGGGGCACGGCACCGGCCAGTATCTCTGACCACCGGCCCGGCCGGGGCCGTCGCCCCGGTCGGGCCCCTCATCCCACGCCGTAGACCTTCTCCAGATACGCCGCCACGCCGTCCTCCTCGTTCGACGTGGTGACCTCGTGGGCGACCTCCAGGACGGCACGGTGCGCGTTGGCCACCGCCACGGCACGCCCGGCCCAGGTCAGCATCGGCACGTCGTTGGGCATGTCGCCGAAGGCCAGCACGTCTCGGGAGTCGAACCCGTGCCGGGCGCAGTACCAGGCCAGGCCGGCCGCCTTGGTCACTCCGGCCGCGGAGATCTCCACCAGGCCCGAGTACGACGAGTGGGTGGCCTCCGCCAACCCCTGCAACGCCCCGGCGACCAGTGCGACGAACGCGTCCGGGTCCTGCTCGCCGGCCCGGGCCAGCAGCTTCACCGCCGGCGCGGCGAGCAGCTCCTCGGGCGTCTCGACCGCGCGGATGGCGTCGTGGTCGGCGTCCCAGCGCAGCGGGTAGTGCGCCTCGTGGCGCATCTGCCGGCTGTCGACGATCTCCACGGCGAAACTGACCTCGGGTACCTCCGCCCGCAGCCGTCGGGCCACCTCGGCGAGCAGTTCCGGAGCCAACGGATCGGCCCGCAGCACCTCGTCGGCGACCGGGTCGTAGACCACCGCGCCGTTGGCGCACACCGCCGGCAGCGGTTCGGCCAGCTGCTCGTACACCAGCTTCAGCCAGCGGATCGGACGGCCGGTGACCAGCACGACCGGCGTGCCCGCCGCGGAGATCCGCGCCAGCACGGCCGCGGTGTGCGGGCTCAGCGTCCGGTCGTCGCGCAGCAGGGTGCCGTCGATGTCGGTGGCGATCAGCCGGGGCGTCTCTCCCATCAGCGGGACAGTAGCCGATCGAGGTACACCGCCACCCCGTCGTCGTCGTTGCGCAGGGTGATCTCGTCGGCCGCGCGGCGGACCGCCGGGTGGGCGTTGGAGACCGCCACCCGGGCCCAGCCGGCCCACTCGAACATCGGCAGGTCGTTCGGCATGTCGCCGAAGACCAGCACCTCGGCCGGGTCGACGCCGAGGATCTGCGCCACCACGCTGAGCCCGCTCGCCTTGTCCACCCCCGGCGGGCAGATCTCCACGAAGCCGAGCCCGGCCTGGGTGAGCGTGGCGACCTCCGGCGGGACGACCTGGCGGGCCACCTCCAGCAGCTCGTCCACGTGGTGGCCGGCGGTCCGGACGAACGCCTTGATCACGTCGCAGGAGAGGCACTCGGCCCGGCTGCGCGCCTCGAACCGGTCCTGGTACGGCCAGCTCGGGTGGTAGTCGCCCCAGAGCGGCGCGTCGTGCTCGTCGGACGCCTCGACCATCACGGTCAGCGGCCCCACCGCGGCCTCCAGGTCGGCCAGCAGCCGGGCCAGCACCTCACCGGGGAGGCGTTCGTCGCGCAGCACCACCGGCCCGGCCGGGTCGCTCTGGTCCACCACCCGGCCGCCGCCGGCCATCACCAGGAAGTCCGCGGCGCGGATGTCGTTGCGGGTCAGCTCGGTCAGCCGGGGACCGCGTCCGGTCGCGCCGACCACCGGGATCCCGGCGGCCCGCACCCGGTCGAGCACCTCGTGGGTGTACGCGGACACGGTGTCGTCGCTGCGGACGAGCGTGCCGTCCAGATCGGTGGCGATCAGCTTGGGCAGCCCCGGGCGGGTCATCGTTCCTCCTTCGCCCGCCGCCGTCGCAGCCAGCCGTTCTCGGTCGTCGGTGCCTCGACTCCGTGTGACGGCGGGCAGCAACCGTACCTCGCGGAACCGGTCGCAACCATGGCTTTGCGGCGAACCGGGCGCCAACGGACGACGCCCGCGCGGTGCCGCCGTTTCGGGCCGGCCGGGGCCGGTCGGGGCGCAGGTCAGATCGGGGGCTCCGGGCGGGCGAACGGTACGGCCGGCCCGACGGTGAGGTCGGCGGGCGGCGGGGGGACGTCGGCGGCATCCTCCCGGCCCCGGCGGCGGCGCCGAGCGACCGGCTCCGCGCCGTCCGTCGCCCCCGCGGAACCTCGCCCGGCGCCGTCCGGATCCCGCTCGGACCCGCGGGTGGTCCCGTTTTGGGCCAGTTTCAGCGCCGCCGCGAAGAGCGCGCAGGCCAGGAAGGCCATCACCAGGCCCCGGCCGTGGTCGACCCGGAACCCGTCGTCGGTGGAGTAGAACAGCGTTCGCTGCCCGGCGTCGTCGAGCGAGGCGACGGTCGCGACCAGCACCGCCAGCAGGGCCAGGGCCAGGGTCAGGCCGGCGAGCCGGGCGTTCGCCCGTACGGCCGGGGTGCCGCGCAGGGCGAGCGCCACCGCGCAGACCAGCGCGAGCAGCCCGGCCAGGTAGGCGAAGCCGAAGCCGCCGATGTCGGACACCCCGCCCGGCACCCGCAGCGTCGTGTTTCCCTCCGGGCCCCCGTTGGGCAGGGTCATCACCTGCCACTCGCCGAGCAGCGAGGCGACGGCGGCCACCGCGCCGAGGCCGGCGAGCAGCGCGGGCAGCCGGCGGTCGCGGGCCAGGCCGGAAAGCGTACGCCCGAACCGACCCGGCGGAGCCGGCTCGACCGCGCCCCACTCCACGACGGCCGTGCCGTCGGACCGGTCCTGGCGTGGGATGGGGAGATCCTGCGACATGGGGGGCACCCTTCCGCGTTCGCGGGCCTGAGCCGAATCATGTCACGACCGGCCCAAGGCGACCCGGACCGGGAAGCGGACATCCGTGCCGGCCGTTCGCAGCGGGCTCCCCGTTTCGGATAGCGTCGCCCCATGCCTATCCGTACCGCTTCCGCACGTTGGCAGGGCAACCTCACCGAGGGGGCCGGCACCGTCCGCACCGGCAAGGGCGGGCTGGAGGGGAACTACTCCTTCAAGTCGCGCTTTGAAGAGGGTGAGGGCACCAACCCCGAGGAGTTGATCGGCGCCGCACACGCGGGCTGCTTCTCGATGGCGCTCTCCAAGCAACTCGCCGACGCCGGCGCGACCGGCATCTCGGTCGAGACCACGGCCAAGGTCTACCTCGACAAGACCGACGCGGGCATGACCGTCACCCGGATCGACCTGGAGACGGTCGGCCAGGTGCCGGGCATGGACGACGCCCAGTTCACCAAGCTCGCCGAGGTCGCCAAGGAGAACTGCCCGATCTCCCGGCTGCTCTCCCCGGGCGCCGAGATCACGCTGTCGGCGCGCCTGGCGTCCTGACCCCGTCCGCCTGCTGACGCGTACCGCCACGGAGGGGGTGCCACTCCTTCCGTGGCGGTGCGCCGATCTCCGCCCGGCGGCATCGCCGGGCGCGTGGAGGAGGATGGTCCGGTGTCGGTGGAGATGACCCGTGAGCACTTCGAGGAGCTGGTCGGCGACGCGCTCGACGAGGTGCCCGAGGAACTGCTCGCGCTGATGAGCAACGTGGTGATCCTGGTCGAGGACGACCCGCCCCCGGGCGAGGACCTGCTCGGCCTCTACGAGGGGCACGCCCTGACCGCCCGGGGCTGGGACTACTCCGGCGTGCTGCCGGACCGCATCCTGATCTACCGCAACCCGATCCTGCGCATCTGCGACAGCGACGAGGACGTCATCGACGAGGTCGCGGTGACCGTGGTGCATGAGATTGCCCACCATTTCGGCATCGACGACGAGCGGCTGCACGAGCTCGGGTGGGGCTGAGCGCCGCCCGCTCGGCCGGTGGTCGCTGTTGCAATGGTCGCCTACCGTCGGGCCAGGCATCGCGACTTCAGGAGGCACTTCCATGCGCAGCGAGCTCTTCTCCTCAGAGAACCTGGAGAAGGAGTCCGCGCAGCCCGGCATGCGGCTGCAGAACTCCAAGATGTTGAAGATCGAGCTCAACGGTGAGGCGATGGCCCGGGTCGGGTCGATGGTGGCCTACCAGGGGCAGGTGCAGTTCCAGGCACTCGGGTCGGGCGGGCTCGGCAAGTTCCTCAAGCAGAAGCTCACCGGCGAGGGCGTCCCGCTGATGAAGCTCGCCGGTCAGGGTGACGTCTTCCTCGCCGACTTCGCCAAGGACGTGCACGTCATCGACCTGGAGCCGGGCGACGCCCTCTCCATCAACGGCTCCAGCGTGCTGGCCTTCGACTCCACCCTCCAGTACGACATCCGGATGGTCGGCGGGGCCGGCATGGCCTCCTCCTCAGGCCTGTTCAACTGCGTCTTCACCGGCCATGGCCGGATCGCGATCACCACCAAGGGCACCCCGGTGGTGCTCAACGTCGACGCCCCCACCTACGTCGACCCGCAGGCCGCGGTCTGCTGGTCGGCGAACCTGCAGACCGGCTACCACCGGGCGGAGCAGCTCGGCCTCGGCACGCTGCTCGGCCGGCGCACCGGGGAGTCGTTCACGATGAGCTTCGCCGGTCAGGGCTTCGTCGTCGTCCAGCCCTCGGAGGAGCCCCCGATCATGGGCAGCGGCGCGCAGGAGCAGCAGGGCGGCCTGCTCGGCGGCCTGCTCAGCTGACCGTCCGGGGCGTCCCGCCGCCCGGCGGGGCGCCCCGCGCTCAGCTCAGCTCGCCGCTACGCAGGCGGGCCAACCAGGCGGCGGCGTCGGCGTAGTCGGCGTCGGAGAGGCCCGCCGGCGCGGGGACCGGGCGGTCGTTGCCCACCCCCGCCCAGCGGTGCCGGGGGTACGAGCCCAGGAAGCGGACGTCGGCGCAGACCCGGCGCAGCCCTCGCAACGCCTCCCCGAGCCGGACGTCGGCCACGTGGCCGGTGCAGTCCAGGAAGAAGACGTACCGGCCGAGCGCCTCGCCGGTCGGGCGGGACTCGATCCGGGTGAGGTTGACCCCTCGGACGGCCAGCTCCATCAGCACCGACAGCAGCGCGCCCACCCGGTCGTGGGCGATGTAGACCGCCAGCGACGTCACGT
>NZ_POUB01000180.1 GCF_003236335.1 Micromonospora deserti | reverse complement strand
CGTCAGAGCTTGTCGATCGGGGCGTGCCGGAGCACCAGCCACATCGTCTGGTCGCCGAAGTCGATCTGTGCCCGCGCGCTCGGGCCGTGCCCCTCCACGGCGAGCACCCGACCCAGCCCGTAGCGCTGGTGGTTGACGCGGTCACCGGCCGCCACCTTCGGCCCCTGCGGCAACTCGCTCGCCGTGGTCAACCGGCTGCCGTCGACGCCGAGCCGCCGGGCCAACTGGGCCGCCTTGGGCGTACCTCCGGTGAAGCCGCCACGCCCGCCGGCCGCCCGGTCCGCGCGGTCCGCACGGCCGCCGACGCCGCCACCCCCGCCGGCCCACGAGGTGTACGACCCCTCGGTGCGCTCCCAGCGGACCAGCTCCGACGGCAGCTCCTCCAGGAACCGCGAGGGCGGGTTGTAGGCCGGCTGCCCCCAGGCCGAGCGGGTCACCGCCCGGGACAGGTAGAGGCGCTGCCGGGCCCGGGTGATGCCGACGTACGCCAGCCGGCGCTCCTCCTCCAGCTCGCGGGTGTCGCCCAGCGAGCGCAGGTGCGGGAAGACGCCGTCCTCCAGGCCGGTCAGGAAGACCACCGGGAACTCCAGCCCCTTGGCGGTGTGCAGGGTCATCAGGGTGACCACGCCCTGGTGGTCCGGGTCGTCGGTGGGGACCTGGTCGGCGTCGGCCACCAGGGCGACCTGCTCCAGGAAGCCGGCCACCGTGGCGCGCTCCCCCTCGGCGCCCAGCGCCTCGATCCGCTCGGTGTACTCCCGGGCCACGCTGACCAGTTCCTGGAGGTTGTCCACCCGGCCGGCGTCCTGCGGATCGAGGCTCTCCTCCAGCTCGGTCAGATAGCCGGAGCGGGTGAGCAGGGCCTCCAGCACCTCCTCGGGGGTGCCGGTCTCGGCCAGCTCGCGGGCGCCGTCGAGCAGGGCGACGAACTCGGCGATGCCGTTGGCCGCCCGGGTGGAGATGCCCGGGGCGTCCTTGGCCCGGCGCAGCGCGGCGCCGAACGAGATACGGTCGCGACTGGAGAGCGCCTCGACGCACGCCTCGGCCCGCTCGCCGATGCCTCGCCGCGGGGTGTTCAGGACCCGGCGCAGGCTGACCGTGTCGTCGTCGTTGACCACCGCGCGCAGGTACGCCAGCGCGTCACGGACCTCCTTGCGCTCGTAGAAGCGCACCCCGCCGACCACCTTGTAGGGCAGGCCGACTCGGATGAACACCTCCTCGAAGACCCGGGACTGGGCGTTGGTGCGGTAGAAGACGGCCACGTCGCCGGGGCGGGTGTCGCCGGAGTCGACCAGCCGGTCGATCTCCCGGCCGACCCAGTCCGCCTCGGCGTGCTCGGTGTCGGCGACGTAGCCGACGATCGGGTCGCCGGTGCCCGCCTCGCTCCACAGCCGCTTCGGCTTGCGCGAGGTGTTCCGGTCGATCACCGCGTTGGCCGCGTTCAGGATGGTCTGGGTGGAGCGGTAGTTCTGTTCCAGCAGGATCGTCCGGGCGTCGCCGAAGTCCCGCTCGAACTCCAGGATGTTGCGGATCGTCGCGCCACGGAACGCGTAGATCGACTGGTCGGCGTCGCCGACCACGCAGAGCTCGGCCGGATCGACCCCCTCGGTGCCCGAGACCAGCTCCTTGATCAGGACGTACTGGGCGTGGTTGGTGTCCTGGTACTCGTCCACCAGCACGTGCCGGAACCGCCGGCGGTAGCTCTCCGCGACGTGCGGGTGCGACTGGAGCAGGTGCACCGTCGTCATGATCAGGTCATCGAAGTCGAGCGCGTGCGCCTCACGCAGCCGCAGCTGGTAGCGGGTGTACGCCTCGGCCAGCGCCCGCTCGTTGGGCCCCTTGGCCCGGGCCTCGAACGCCTCCGGGTCGACCAATTCGTTCTTGAGATTGGAGACCTGGGCGGCCAGCCCGCGCGCCGGGTAGCGCTTCGGGTCGAGGTCGAGCTCCCGGGCCACCAGCTGCATGAGCCGGCGGGAGTCGTCGGCGTCGTAGATCGAGAAGGTGGACTTCAGCCCGGAGTGCTCGTGCTCGGCCCGCAGGATGCGGACGCACGCGGAGTGGAACGTCGACACCCACATCAGCCGGGCGCGCGGGCCGATCAGGGCGGCGACCCGTTCCTTCATCTCCCCGGCGGCCTTGTTGGTGAAGGTGATCGCGATGATCTCCCCAGGGTGCACGTCCCGCGCGGCGAGCAGGTACGCGATCCGGTGGGTGAGCACCCGGGTCTTGCCCGAGCCGGCGCCCGCGACGATCAGCAGCGGCGAGCCGGCGTGGGTGACCGCGTCCCGCTGCGGCCCGTTCAGGCCCTCGACCAGCTGGCGCGGGTCGAGGTGCGCGGCGGCGCCCGGCCGGCGCGGCGGGGTGCGGGCAGGTTCGGGCGCGGGCGGGGACACGGGGATGTCGAAGAGAGGATGCATCGCAGGGCGAGTCTATGCCGCGCGCCGGACACTTACCGCCGCGCACGCCCGGACCGCCCGGCACTGGCCCGCGGGATACCGGGCCCGGGGATTCCCGCCGCGCACGCCCGGGCGGCGGCCCTGCACCGTGCTCCACAGCACGATTCCGGCGAATCCTTGCGCGGGCGGCCGGCCGTCGGCATACTCGACGACGTGTTCGGTCAGCGCTTCTCCTTTTACTACGGCACCGGGAGTCCGGCAGCCGTGGGTCGCGCCTGATCAACCAGACCTACAGAAAGCCCCGGGCTCGCGAGCCCGGGGCTTTCTCGTCCCGGGATCCGGGCACCGGGCCCGATACCCGAGGGGTGCGACGATGATGACTGACGTGGCGGAGCAGAGCGGCGGCGCGGTGCGGAACGACCCGGCCGGCACGGATCCGACGGG
The DNA here is from genome assembly GCF_003236335.1 of Micromonospora deserti. GTDB lineage: Bacteria > Actinomycetota > Actinomycetes > Mycobacteriales > Micromonosporaceae > Micromonospora > Micromonospora deserti. The sequence goes on along the minus strand of NZ_POUB01000180.1, from coordinate 9,743 downwards.
GGCGGCGACGGCCCGGACCGGCACCGACGACTCGGCGGCCGCCGAGCGCATCGTGGCGATCCGGAAGCGGATCGACGAGATCGACCGCACCATCATCGAGCTGTGGCAGGAGCGGGCCGCCCTCTCCCAGGAGGTCGGGGCCACCCGGATGGCCTCCGGGGGCACCCGGCTGGTGCTCTCCCGGGAGCGGGAGATCCTGGAGCGGTTCCGCGAGGCGCTGGGCGCCGACGGCACCCAGCTCGCCCTGCTGCTGCTGCGCGCCGGCCGCGGCCCCCTGTGACCCCCGCGGCCGCCCGGGCCGCCCCACGGACAGCGGGCGGCGCGCCGGCCACCCATGGCGACCCGAGCGTGCCCCGGACCCGCAGCCGGGCGGTACGCCGGCCCACCGGCGGGCGTACCACCACGGGTGCCGGCGGCGGACGGAGGCCCGCGCCGGCGCGACCGGGCCGGAAACGACGGAACCGCCCGCCGCCGTCGCGGTGACGTCGGCAGGCGGTCCCGGGCGGGTCACGCCTCGTGGCTGTGCACGATCTCCCGCTGCTCCGCGAAGTGGCAGGCGCTCGGGTGGTCCGAGCCCTGCCGGATCTCCAGCAGCGGGACCTGCTCGGCGCAGACGTCCTGCGCCTTCCAGCAGCGGGTGCGGAACCGGCAGCCCGACGGCGGGCTGATCGGCGACGGCACGTCACCGGTGAGGCGGATGATCGCCTTGTTGTCCCGGACCGTCGGGTCCGGCACCGGCACCGCCGACAGCAGCGCCTGCGTGTACGGGTGGGTCGGCCGGTCGTAGATCTCGTCCTCGGTGCCGATCTCGACAATCTTGCCGAGGTACATCACCGCCACCCGGTCGGACAGGTGCCGCACCACCGACAGGTCGTGCGCGATGAAGACGTACGAGAGCCCCAACTCGTCCTGGAGTTTCTCCAGCAGGTTCATCACCTGGGCCTGGATGGAGACGTCCAGGGCGGAGACCGGCTCGTCGCAGACGATGATCTCCGGTCGCAGGGCGAGCGCCCGGGCGATGCCGATGCGCTGGCGCTGACCGCCGGAGAACTGGTGCGGGTACCGGTTGATGTGCTCCGGGTTCAGACCCACCAGGTCGAGCAGTTCCTTGACCTTGTCCCGGCGGCTGCCCTTCGGCGCCACCTCCGGGTGGATCTCGAACGGCTCGCCGATCAGGTCGCCGACCGTCATCCGCGGGTTCAGCGAGGTGTACGGATCCTGCATCACCAGCTGGATCTGCCGGCGCAGCCGGCGCAGCGCCGAACCGGAGAACTTGGAGATGTCCTGACCCTTGTAGTGCACGCTGCCGGCGGTCGGCTTCTCCAGGTTCATCAGCACCCGGGCCAGCGTCGACTTGCCGCAACCGGACTCGCCCACCACGCCCAGGGTCTCGCCGGGCCGCAGGTCGAAGGAGACCCCGTCGACGGCCTTGACCTGACCGATCGTCTTCTTGAACACCACACCGCGGGTGACGGGGTAGTGCTTGACCAGGTCACGGACCTCGAGGATGTTCTCAGTCACGGTTCACCAGCTCCTCGGCGAAGTGGCAGGCGCTGGCCCGGCCGGCGCCGATCTGCAGCAGCGGCGGGACCTTCTCCCGGCACACCGGCTGCGCCATCGGGCAGCGTGGGTTGAACGGGCAGCCCGGCGGGATGTTCATCAGGTTCGGCGGGAGGCCCTTGATCGTCCGGAGCTCCTGCCCCTTCTCGTCCAGCCGCGGGATCGAGTTGAGCAGGCCGAGGGTGTACGGGTGCGCCGGCTTGGCGTACAGGTCGTACACGTTGGCTTCCTCGACGATCCGGCCGGCGTACATGACCGCGATCCGGTCCGCGACGTCGGCGACCACGCCGAGGTCGTGGGTGATCAGGATCAGGCCCATCTGCCGCTCCCGCTGGAGCTCGGCGAGCAGGTCCATGATCTGGGCCTGCACCGTCACGTCGAGCGCGGTGGTCGGCTCGTCCGCGATCAGCACCTCCGGGTCGAGAGCCAGCGACATCGCGATCATCGCGCGCTGCCGCATTCCGCCGGAGAACTGGTGCGGGTAGTTGTTGAACCGGCCCTTGGCGTTGGGAATCTTGACCTGGTCGAGCATCTCGATCGCCCGCTTCTTGGCCTCGGAGCGGCCCATGCCGCGCCGCACCCGGAACTGCTCGGCGATCTGGAACCCGACGGTGAAAACCGGGTTGAGCGCGGAGAGCGCGTCCTGGAAGATCATGGCGATCCCCTCGCCGCGGATGCGGCGGCGCTCCTCGTTGGACATGCGCAGCATGTCCTTGCCGTGGAAGCGGACCTGCCCCCCGGTGACGAAACCGGGCGGCGTGTCGAGGATGCCCATGATGGTCTGGGCGGTGACGCTCTTGCCGGAGCCCGATTCGCCGAGCACGGCGAGGGTCTCCCCCGCGTCGACGTGGTAGGTGACCCCATTGATGACCTTGGCGACGCCGTCCCGGGTACGGAACTCCACGCGCAGGTCGTCAACCTCAAGCAGCCGGCCGGCGGGACGACCGGAGGTACCCGCCGCGGACTGCTCGGACACGAGAATGTCGGACAACTGAATCGCCCCTAGCGGAGTTTCGGATCGAGGGCCTCGCGGACCGCCTCACCAAGCATCACGAAGCTCAGCACGGCGGTGACGAGGAACGCGGCGGGGAAGAAGAGCAGGAACGGCGAGACGCGGATGTAGTTCTGCGCTTCGCTGATCATGATGCCCCAGGAGACCACCGGAGTCTTCAGGCCGACGCCCAGGAAGGACAGCGTCGCCTCGGCGCCGATGAACGAGCCGACCATGATCGTCCCGTACACCAGCAGCGGCGCGAGGCAGTTCGGCAGCAGGTGCTTGAGGATGATCCGACCGGTGCCGGCGCCCAACGCCCGGGCCGCGACGATGTAGTCCGCCTCCTTGGTGGCCAGCACCGAGGAGCGCATCAGCCGCATCACGACCGGCCAGCCCAGCACCATCAGCGAGAGGCTGACCAGCGCCATGATCTCCCACTTGCTGTTGCTGGTGCCCGACCCGTTGAAGGTGGTCAGGATGACGATCGCACCCAGCACGAACGGCAGGCCGAAGAAGACGTCGGCGATCCGGGAGAGCAGGGCGTCCACCCAGCCGCCCCGGTAGCCGGCGATGATCCCCATGGTGCCGCCGATCAGCAGCGTGCCGAACACCGAGACCACGGCGACCACGATGGACGCCCGGGCGCCGTAGATGACCCGGGCGTAGACGTCCCGGCCCTGCACGTCGTAGCCGAACCAGCCGTTCGCCGAGGGCTCGACCCGGCTACGCGAGAGCGACCCGTTGACCGCGTCCCCGTTGGTGAACAGCCACGGGAAGGCCGCCATCAGCAGGAAGAGGACGATGAACGCGGCGGAGATCCAGAACAGCGGCTTGCGGCGCAGGTCGCGCCAGGCGTCGCCGAGCAGGCCGCGGGGCTTCTCCTTGCGGGCGTTCTCGGGCAGCCCCGCGTTGGTGGGCGCACCGACCTCGGTCGGCCGCTCGGCGGGGGGCGTGCTCACGATCGATGCGGCAGTCGGGTCACTCATAGCGGATCCTCGGGTCCAGGGCGGCGTAGAGCAGGTCGACCAGCAGGTTCATCAACAGGTAGACCAGCACCAGGACCACCACGATGGAGACAACGGTAGCGCTCTCCTTGGTGACGATCGCCCGGAAGACCTGGCGACCGATCCCGTTGATGCCGAAGATGCCCTCGGTGACGATCGCGCCACCCATCAGGGCGCCGAGGTCGGTGCCGAGCAGCGTCACCACCGGGATGAGCGAGTTGCGCAGCAGGTGCACACCCACCACCCGGCGCATCGGCAGCCCCTTGGCGATCGCCGTGCGGACGTAGTCGGCGCGGCGGTTCTCCGCGATGCTCGTCCGGGCCACCCGCGCGATGTACGCCATCGAGGCGCTGCCCAGCACGAAGCCGGGCACGATCAGCTCGGAGATGCGCATCTCGCTGGAGACGGTGGGCTTGATGATGTGCCACTGCACGCCCAGCACCCACTGCAGCACGAAGCCGATGACGAAGACCGGCAGCGCGATCATGAAGAGGGTGGAGACCAGGACCAGGTTGTCCAGGAAGCCGTTGCGGCGCAGGCCGGTCAGCACGCCCGCGGCGAGGCCGATGACCGCCTCGATGGCCAGGGCCACCACGGCCAGCTTCAGCGTGTTCGGGTACGCGGTGGCGATGATGTCGCCGATCGGCCGACCGCTCCACGTCTGCCCGAAGTCACCCTGGAACAGGTTCTGCATGTAGTTGCCGTACTGCACCCAGAGCGGCTCATCGAGCTTGAACTTCTCGGTCATCATGTTGACGTACGAGTCCGGGCACGGACGTTCGCCGCACTTGCCGGCGAACGGGTCACCCGGCACCGACCACACGAGCCAGTAGATCAGGAACGTGGTCCCGATGAAGACCGGGATGAGTTGAAGCAGCCGTCTCAACAGATAACGGCCCATGGGGTGGTCCTCCAGACAGGGGGCGCGTCGGACGGCCGACACGGGGATGACGGACGTTGCGAGGAGATGTTGTAACACCTGCTCGCGGAACGGCCCAGGTCGGGCTCACCGGTAGGTGAGCCCGACCTGGGGTCAGACCGTTCTGGTCAGAGCTCGACCGAGCTCAGGTCCAGCTCGCCGACGTTGGTCAGCTCGAGCTTCTTGATCTTCTCCGAGTGGCCGGACTGCTGGCCGCCGAAGTAGATCGGGACCGTCGGGACGTCCTGGTCGATCAGGGCGACCGCCTCGGCGAACTTCGCGTGCGACTCCTCGAGGCTCGGCGCGGAGCTGGCCGCCTTCGCCAGGGCGTCGACATCCTTGTTGCTGTACAGGCCGTCGTTCGAGGAACCACCGGTCACGTAGAGCGGGTTGACCCAGTTCTCCACGTCCGGGTAGTCCTGCTGCCAACCGGCGCGGTACATGCCCTTCATCTTGTGGGCGTTGATGTTCTGGCGGAACACCGCGAAGGTCGGCACACCCTCGGCGCGGGCGTTGATGCCCAGGTTGGTCTTGACCTGCTGCGCGACGGCCTCCATCCACTCCTTGTGGCTGGCGTCCGCGTTGTAGTACATGACCAGCTCGCCCTGGAAGCCGCCGGCCTCGGCGAGGAGCTTCCTGGCCTCGTCGACGTTGAACTGGCAGGCGGTGCAGTTGCCCTGCTTGGCGCCCGGGGTCAGCGGGTTCGCCCAGCTGTCGGCCGGCTTGCGGGAACCGAAGAAGATCTTGTCGCTGATCTCCTGCCGGTTGATCGCCAGCGAGATCGCCCGACGCAGCTTCGCGTTCTGGAAGCGCTTGTCGTAGATCGGGAAGGCGATGATACCGGTCGACGGCGTGGTGGTCTGGATGGCCCGGTCGCCCAGGTCGGCCTTCCACTTGTCACCGGCGAGCGAGGAGACCGGAACCTGCTGCTGGAAGTCCAGGTTGCCGGAGACCAGGTCGTTGTAGGCCGCCGTGTCGTCCTGGTACAGCTTGATGTTGACGTCCTTGATCTTCAGCTTGTCGTTCAGCGTGTAGTCGTCGAAGCGCGTCAGCTTGATCTGGACGTCGTCTTCCCACGACACGAACTTCACGGGGCCGTTGCCGATCGGCTTGCGGCCGAACTCGTCCGGCTTCTGGGTGAAGAAGGCGTCCGGCAGCGGCATGAAGGTGCTGTAGCCGAGCTTGGTCGGGAACACCGCGGTCGGCGCGGCGAGCGTGACCTCGAAGGTCCAGTCGTCGACGACCTTCAGGCCGGACATCTCCTTGGCCTTGGGCTCGGGGGCCTTCTGCGGGCCCTCGGCGCCGTCCGGGTCCTCGGTGTGCACGTCCCCGAAGCCCTGGATGTCGGCGAAGAAGCTGCCGTTCTGCGCGCCGTTCGGCGAGTAGGCACCCCAGTTCCACGCGTCCACGAAGTTCTTGGCCTTGACGGGGGTGCCGTCGTGGAACTTCGTGTTCTGCTTGATCTTGACGGTGTAGACCTTGGAGTCGGTCGTCTCGATCGACTCGGCCACGGCGTTCCGCGGCGCGCCGCCGTCGTTGGGGTACTCGACCAGACCGGTCCACATCCAGTCGATGATCGCCCCACCACCGGTCTCGGTGGTGTTCGACGGGACCAGGGGGACCTCCGGCTGGGTACCGTCGATGGTGATCGCGCCGTCGGCGCTGGCGCCGGCGTCGCCGCCGTCGCTGTCGCTGCCCGAGCAGCCGGACGCGACGAGCGCGAAAGCCGCGCCCAGCGCGACCGCGCTCGTTGCCCGCTTCGAGACTCTCATTCCGAGGGGCCTCCTCTTTCTAACCTGGTTCGTCGTGGGTTTCACGCACGTCTGGGGGTGACACCGCCCCGGCGACCCGCAGTACGGTACGCCGGTTCCACCGCAGAGAAATCGGGACACCCTGATGTACCGATCCGCCGGGCCACCCCACCCGCACAGGCTCGGCACCACGCACGCGTCAACACCACGAACCACCGCTCGCCGCGGCGACCGTGGAGCTCAGACCGTACGGAGTGCCTCACACGTAGGGTGAGGTGCTGCCACTGTGACACCCACCGGCCGGTTGCGTGAAGGTGCCGTTATCAAGCCGTTAGTTGGCCGCCACGTTGCCGATACTTGAGAAAAGATCACAAAGTGCGCAAGTCGCACCCGCTCTGACCAGCTACGACAAGCTCCAGCCGGAGCTCCGCACCGCGTAGGCTCAGCAGTTGTGAGCTTCCCCGCCTCCGCTTCCCCACTCTCGGATGTCGGCCGGGCGCTGGCGGTGTTCGCCCATCCGGATGATATCGACTTCGGCTGTGCGGGCACCATCGCCACCTGGGTGGAGGAGGGTATCCAGGTCGCGTACCTGATCATCACCCGGGGTGCCGCCGGCGGTGCCGACGCGACCTCCCAGGCCGAGCTGCCCCAGCTGCGGGAGCGTGAGCAGCGGGCCGCGGCGGCCGCGGTCGGGGTACGGCAGGTCGAGTTCCTCGACGGCTACGCCGACGGGGCCCTCGCCCCGACGCCCGGCCTGCGCCGGGACATCACCGCGGTGATCCGCCGGTTCCGCCCGGACCGGGTGCTCACCAACTCGCCGCTGCGCCGGTGGGAGCAGCTGGTCGGGCCGGGCCACCCCGACCACATGGCCGTCGGCGAGGCCACCACCAGCGCGATCTACCCCGACGCGCGCAACCGGTTCGCGTACCCGGAGCTGCTGGCCGAAGGGCTTCAGCCGTGGGTGGTACGCGAGGTCTGGTACTTCGGCGGCCCCGCGCCGGACCACGTCGTCGACGTCACCGGCCAGTACGACCGCAAGGTCGCCGCGATGCGCGCGCACCGGTCCCAGACCGCGCACCTGGACGTGGAGACGTGGGTGCGGGACCAGCTCCGCACGGTGGCGGACAACGCCGGCCTGCCGGCCGGGCGGCTGGCCGAGGCGTTCACCGTGCTCCGCACCGAATGACCGGCGAACCGCGGCCCCGCGGAGCCGATCCGGGTACCGGCGGAACCGATCCGGGTACCGGCGGAACCGATCCGGGTACCGGCGGAACCGATCCGGGTACCGGCGGAACCGATCCGGGTACCGGCGGAACCGGTCCGCCCGGCGGAGCGGAGCGGGCCGGCACGGCGGAGGCCGGTGCAGCGGGTCCGGGCCCGGCGGAGGCGGCGGAACCGGCGTGGCTTCCGTCTGGAATGGGCAGGAAGAGGAGTGGATCACACCAGCCGGCGGTCGGCGGCCCACCGGGACAGCTCGTACCGGTTGGACATCTGGAGCTTGCGAAGCACGTTCGACACGTGCGTCTCGACCGTCTTGATCGAGATGTAGAGCTCCCTGGCGATCTCCTTGTACGCGTACCCCCGGGCCAGCAGCCGCAGCACCTCGCGCTCGCGGTTGGTGAGCTGGTCCAGCTCCGGGTCGGCGACCGGGGCGTCCGGCCGGGCCGCGAACGCGTCCAGCACGAACCCGGCCAGCCGGGGGCTGAACACCGCGTCGCCGTCGGCCACCCGGCGGATCGCCGCGGCCAGCTCGTCCGGCGAGATGGTCTTGGTGACGTAGCCCCGGGCGCCGGCCCGGATCAGCCCGATCACGTCCTCGGCCGCGTCCGAGACGCTCAGCGCCAGGAACTTGACCTGCGGGTGGGTACGCCGCATCGCGTCCAGCACCGCCCGACCACCGCCGTCGGGCATGTGCACGTCGAGCAGGACCACGTCCGGCAGGGTGGCGGCGATCCGGGTGACCGCCTCGCCGACCGTGCTCGCCTCACCGACCACCTCGACATGCGCGCCCAGCTCCGCGCGGACCCCCGCGCGGAACATGGCGTGGTCGTCGACGAGGAACACCCGCAGCCGCTCGGGGCGCTCACCCGCCGCCTCGACCGGTTCCATCGACTGCTCGGCCATCACCTGTCCCTTTCCGCTGTGGCCGAATCCCGGGAGATCGGCAGGATCAACCGGACCTCGGTCCCCTCCCCCGGCCCGGAGCGGATCTCCGCCCGGCCGCCGTGCCGCTTCATCCGCCCGATGATCGAGCCCCGGACGCCGTGCCGGTGATCCCCCACCGTATCCGGGTCGAAGCCCTTGCCCCGGTCCCGCACGAAGACGCTGACCTGATCGGGCTCGACCTCGGCGTAGAGCGAGACGGTCTGCACCGCGGCGTGCCGGGCCGCGTTCACCAGCGCCTCGCGGGCGGCGGCCACCAGGGCGCCGACCCGCTCGTCGGTCTCCCGGTCACCGACCACCACCGCCTCCACCGTGATGGCGAAGGTGTCCTCCACCTCGGCGGCGGCCTGCTCCAGGGCGGCGGCGAAGCGTTCGGCGGGTGAGGCGGTCGGCTTGTAGAGCCAGTTGCGCAGGGAGCGCTCCTGCCCGCGGGCGAGCCGCTGGACGGTTTTGACGTCGGCGGCGTTGCGCTGTATCAGGGCGAGCGTGTGCAGCACCTGGTCGTGCACCATGGCGGCCAGTTCGGCCCGCTCCTGTTCCCGGATGCGCCCCTCGCGCTCCGAGCGGAGCTGGTTCCACGTCCGCCAGAGCACCGGCGCGGCGACGACGCCGACCCCGGCGAGCCCGACCAGCGCGAAGATCACACCGTTGAGCACGGCGTCGAAGTTCTGCGCCGGGGAGTAGACCGCGGCGACGCCGATGATGCCGACCGCGACCAGCACCCCGCCGCCAATGAACCGGAGCACGAAGGCTCGTCGGTCGCTCTCCTCCACCACCGCGCCCAGCCACGGCACCGGCATCGAGTCGCCCCACTGCCGCCGCCGCTCCGGAGCGGACTGGTGCCAGATCACCCCGGCGCCGACCGCGATGATCGCGACCAGCCAGCCGGCGGTGCCGGCCGCGCCCACCGAGTCGAAGACCATCACCTGCACCAGCAGGACACCCAGCCCGATCGCCACGAACGGCAGCAGCTGGGCAACGTCACGGCGGGGCGGGACGGCGGTGTCGCCGGGCCGCAGCGGCACCACCGCCCAGAAGGCCGCGTAGAGCAGCAGGCCGAGCCCGCTCAGCCCGAGCAGCACCATGAAGGCGACCCGGACCCGCAGCACCGAGATGCCGAGGTGGTCGGCGATGCCGGCGGCCACCCCGGCCGCCATCCGGTGCTCGGGGGCGCGGTAGAGGCGAGGTGGCGGGGTCACGGTGCTGATCGGAGTCTCCCTGGTCACGGCGGGCACGGCGCGGGCGACCATCCGGTGCCGGCGCCGGTTCGATCGTCACACGGCCCAGGGCGGCCCGACCACGGGGACGCCCCCGACATTCGACGTCCCGGGATCTCAGGGTGGGGTCAGGGT
>NZ_POUB01000017.1 GCF_003236335.1 Micromonospora deserti | reverse complement strand
GGCGGGGGCACCGGCGGCTGCACGGTTGGGCATGCCACGTCCGGTGCGGCCGTCGCCCGCGGTGGCACAGCCACCACCGCGGACATCACCAAGGCGCCACTCAGCGTCATCGTAGCAACGCGAAAGGTAGTCACGTTAACGTACGGTAATCCCGGCGGGGCGGTCGCGGTCGGGGTTGGGTGAAGAACCTGCGGTGACGGTGAGACTTTCTCGTCCGAGCTGGTAGCGGACACCGAGGCGCGGTGCGATAAGGGAGCAGCTACGGCGGGTCAGACGCCGGTGTAGAGAATGGCGTCGACCTCGATGTCAAAGCCTTCCAGCGCGACCGGCAGCGTCGTGCGGACCGGCAGGTTCCGCTCGCCGAAGAACTCCACGTAGATCCTGTTCATCTCGGGAAAGTCGGCGAAGTCGCGCAGGTAGACCCCGACGCGGACGGCCTGGCTCAGGTCGGCGCCGGCAGCCTCGGCGACGCGGGCGAGGTTGGTGAACGCCGCCCGCGCCTGCTCGGCGAACGTGCCGCGCACCCACGCCCCGTCGGGCAGCACCGGGGTGGCGCCGGCCAGGTACACATGGTCTCCGGCGACCACGGCCTGGGAGTACGGGCCGCCGGGTTGCGCGGCCTGGTCGGTGGCGATGACGCGCTTGGGCATGTCAACCTCTCTCATCCGTACCCGGAGGCTGTTCCGGTCGTCGTGGAAACTGTTCGGCCAGCCCGTCGGGGCCGACCAGAGGCGCGCTGAACAGCGCACGCAGCGCACCGGCACGGTTGTCCAGGGCGTGCCGCTGGGCGGTGGTGAGCGGGATCCATGGGCGTGGCGGCTCGGGCAGGCGGGGTGGCAGCAGGCGTCCGGCCACGTACGTGGCGTCGTTGACCAGCCGCTGCTTGCCGACGCGGCGCTGCCGGTGGGCATCGACCAGCTCGACCGGGCCCTCCTTCACGGTGAAGACGGCCAAATCAGCGGGCGCTCCGGGGCTGAGTGTGCCCGCGCCGCCCGGCAGGTTGAGCGCCTGCGCCGGGCGGATGGTCGCCGCGGCCACCACCTCGTCGAGCGGTAGGCCGACCGCCAGGAGCTTCGCCATCGTCGTGGGCAGGTCAAACACCGGCCCGTACAGGCACCGCGCGTGCAGGTCCGACGATACGGTGTGCGGTGTCAACCCCGACTCCAGTTGGGCTTCGAGCACGTCGAAGGCGAAGCCCCCGGAGCCGTGACCGAGATCGAACAGCACCCCCCTGGCGTACGCGTCGTGCATCGCCGGGCTGACTAACTGCGGTCCTGCCGCGATGGCACTGGCGCAGTGGGTGACGATGTCACCGGGGCGCAGGAGCGCGAGGACGTCGGCGACAGCCGGCGGGGACGTACCGATGTGGACCATCACCGGGACGTCGCACGCCTCGGCGGCGGTAATGCCCCGGCGCAGCGGCTCGATCCCGTTCCGGCCCACGGTCTCCCGGTCGATGCGGACCTTGATCCCGGCCACCAGGTCCCGGTTGTCCCGCACCGTGGCGATGGCCAGGTCCACGTCGCAGTTGTCCAGGTCACGGCTCTCGCCGGTCCGCCCGGTGAGCCCGAGTGCGGAGATGTTCAGCAGTACGGGCACCCGGACCTCCAGGCGGCGCAGTGCGACCCGGAACGCGTCGAGCGAGTAGGCCCCCGCCGATCCGGCGTCGACCCAGGTTGTGACGCCGGAGCGCCACGCGACCGGATCCGGGTCGATGCCCCAGTAGGTGGCCCGGGCGGCGACGTGGGTGTGCAGGTCGATCAGGCCCGGGGTGACGACCTTGCCCCGTACGTCGACGACCCGCAGGGCACCGTCGGCCGGCAGTGCCGGCTTGATGGCGGCGATCCGGCCGGCCCGGACGGCGACGTCGTACCGGCCGACGTGCCCGCCGCCGACATCGATGACGTGCCCGCCGGTGAGGAGCAGGTCGTCCTTTGCCTGGTGGCTCACCGGCGCGTTTCGCTGATCGCGAGCCGGTACAGGCGGGTCGGGCGGCCCTTGCGGTTGACCTGCGCGCTGCCGTCGGGGACGACCAGGCCGTGCTCACTGAGCTTGCGGATCAGCCGTCGCCCGCTCGGGTCGGTGATCCCCAGTGAGGTGGCCAGGTCGCTGGGGGAGACGGACCTGCCGTTGAGGCTGCGCTCGATGGCGGTCAGCCGGGACAGCGTGGCCGGGCTGAGCCCGACGTTGCGGGCCAACTCCTCGATGTCGGCACCGTGCTCACGGTAGGTGAAGGACAGCGGCGTGCCGGCCGGCCCCATCGGGCCGATGACCACCCCGCTGTCCTCGATGAGGTAGGCGCCGGGTGCCGCATCCTGTTCGGCGCGGGCGGCGGCCCGTTCGGCGAGGGCGACGCAGGTCCGTGCGGAGGCGCCGATGCCGAAGCCGGCGACGACGCGGACGCCGAGGGTCTCCTGGGCCTGCGCGAGCACGGGCAGGCTGGACCAGCTGTGCGTGACCGTTTCGAACAGGGCGCGGTGTGCGAAGACCACCACCCCGCGTCGGTCCCGGTCCTCGATCCAGCAGTCCGCGAACTCGGGGGTGTTGAGCAGCATGTTCATCAGGCCGATCCGGGCCCGGTCCAGGTCGGGTGAGTGGTTGGTGATGAGGAAGACCCCGGCGGCGAAGCGGAGTTCGTTGGCTTGCTTCGACTGGATTCGTAGGGCCAGTTCGTGCAGCTCGGCGCGAATGGTGGTGGGACCCGGCAGGCCGCTGAGGACCGGTACGCTGCCCGCGAACGCGTCCATGACGCCGGTGCGCACGCTGATGAGGTACGCGCCGCCGGACATGCGCAGTGCGTCGCGGTGAAACTCGACGATGTCCTCGATGCGCTGCTTCGGGTCGAACGGCAGGCAGGCGATCTGGCTGCGGTCCAGCTCGAGTGCGTGGGCCACCTCGTCGATGGTTTCCCGGTCGAAGGTGTCGATGCTGACCGGGGTGGCGGGCCAGCCCTCGGTGAGCGCGCGGCACCAGGCGAGGGCCAGGTCGAGCCCGGCGGACCGGAGGACGGTGACCGGAAGGTCGGCGGGGAGTACGTCGCGGGACCGGGCGTACGGCACCGGCCCGAGCAGCAACCCGGCGACGTTCCGGCGGTCCAGCAGGTCACGTACCCGGTCACGGATTTCGTCCTCGCGCTCGTAGGTCACCCATTCCAGGGTCACCCCGGCCAGGGTGAGGGCCGCAGCCTCGAACCGGCTGCGGTGGCTCGCGTGGATCACGAGTCCGATCACCATCGCCACAGGGCCTGCTCCTCAAATACGATCCGGTTCGAAAGTAGCTCGCTGAAACTCGTTCCAAGAGTGCGGCCTCGCGCCGCGATGGTCAAGCTCCCGCATCGCGATGATCACGTCTGGCCCGTCGCGATGGTCACGTGCCGGCTCGCGACACCGACAGGAAGGCAGCCAGATGAACGTCGAGGGACAGATCGACTGGCGTACCAAGGGCTTCTGGTGGCCGGGGCCGGCGGTGGACGCCGCCGACTTCGCCGCAGCCGGGCACCACCTGTTCAGCGCGGCCTTCACCTGGCCCATTCTCGTCGTGCGGCGCACCGCGATCGAGCGCAACATCCGGACCCTCGCCGACTTCTGCGCCCGGCACGGGCTCGCGTTCGCGCCGCACGGGAAGACCACCATGGCGCCCTCGCTCATCGCCGCTCAGCTGGCGGCCGGTGCGTGGGGTGTCACGGTGGCCACCGCCAGTCAGGCGCTCGCCGTACGCGCGATGGGTGTGCCGCGCGTCGTCCTGGCCAACCAGTTGCTCGACCCGACCCCGCTGCGCTGGGCGGCCGGCGAGACCGAGCACGGCTTCGACTTCCTCTTCCAGGTCGATTCGACCAGCGGCGTGTCGGTCGCCGCCGACGCCCTGCGCACGGCTCCCGGCGACCGGCCGCTACGGGTGCTGGTCGAACTGGGCTACCCGGGTGGCCGAACCGGGTGCCGCACCCTCGCCGAACTCGCCGACGTCGCCGCCGCCGTCCACGCGGCGCCCCGGTTGGACCTGGCCGGGGTGGCCGCCTACGAGGGCGGGCTGCCCGAACGCGCCCACGTCGCCGCGTTCCTCGACCGGGTCCGTGAGGCCACCCGGGATCTCGCGGAGCGCGGCCTGCTGCCAGCGGAGGCGGTGGTCGCGGCGGGTGGCAGCGCGTACTTCGACCTCGTCGCCGAGCGGCTCGCCGGCCAATGGCTGCCCGGGCATCGCTTGACGACGGTCCTGCGCAGCGGGGCGTACGTCGCGCATGACGACGGCTTCTACCGGCTGCGCTCCCCGTTCCGGCACGTGCCGGACCAGGGCTTCCTCGAGGCCGCGATCGAGGTGTGGGCCCAGGTGCTGTCCACACCGGAGGATGGCCTGGCCGTCGTCGGCATGGGCAAGCGGGACGTCCCGTACGACGAAGGACTACCGGAGGCGGCCTGGGTCCGGCGGACGGACGGCACGCTGGTGCCCGCGCATGGCCTTCGGGTGACCAGGGTCAACGACCATCACGGGTTCCTCGCGACCGCGGGCACGGCGCCGGTACGTCCCGGTGACCTCATCGGCTTCGGCATCTCCCATCCGTGCACCGCCTTCGACAAGTGGCGGGCGATCCCGGTCGTTGACGATGACCGGGTGGTTACCGATGTTCTTCAGACCTATTTCTGAATCCCTGAGGTCTTGACTACCAGCCGACGGCGGCCCCACGCTATGACCCTGCGATTACCGAACCATTTCCGAACCTGGCCCGTTTCAAGGAGCCGCAATGAATGTTCGATTGGCGAAGGCACTCGCCGCGGTGTTGGTGGCCGGTCTCCTGGTAGGCGGGTGTGCGCCCGCCACCGCGCCGTCCTCGGGCGGCGGTGACGACAAGACCACCGGGACGCTGCGGGTTTGGCTGTTCGACGAACCCAACCGCGCACCGAAGCAAAGGGTGATCGACGAGGCGGTTGCCGAGTTCACCGCCGCGCACCGGGAGGTGACTGTCGACGTCCAGTACCTCGCGGTGCAGACCCGCAGCGAGCGGTTCAGGGGCGCGTTCAACGACCCGGCGAGTGCACCCGACGTGGTGGAGTTCGGCAACACCGACCTGCCCGAGTACGTGGCGGCCGGTGGGCTCGCCGACCTCGGCGCGGATGTCGACGGGTGGGCCGAGGGCAAGGATCTGGGCCCGGATCTGCGCGCCAGCGCGACGACCGACGGCAAGCTCTACGGCGTCCCCTGGTACCTGGGGGTGCGTGCCCTCTACTACCGAACCGATGTCTTCGCCGAGCTCGGCCTGACCCCGCCGACCTCGCAGGAGCAGCTGGTCGCCGCGGCCCGGAAGATCCGCGCGGCGAAACCGGACCTGTTCGGCCTCGCGGTCGGCGGCAAGTACACCTTCGCAGCCCTACCGTTCGTCTGGGACGCCGGAGGCGACATCGCCGCCACGTCCGGCGACCGCTACACCGCTGCGATCAACTCCCCGCAGTCCCGCGCGGGGATCAAGGCGTACACCGACCTGATCAAGCCAGACAACTGCCCGCCGCAGCAGTGCGCGGACCTCACCGGCGGCAAGACCGTCGAGCTGTTCGCCAGCGGCAAGGCCGGGATGGCCATCCTCGGCAACTTCAACCGCACCGCCGTGGAGGCCGGCGCGGCCAAGGGTAAGTACGCGGTGGTGCCGCTGCCCGGGACGACGCCCGGTTCGATCGCCCCCGCCTTCGCCGGCGGCAACAACCTCGGCATCATGAAGAACACCCAGCGCCGCACGCTGGCCGCCGACTTCCTGAAGCTGCTCGCGAGCAAGAAGTACCAGCAGCAGATGTACGACGCGATGGGCAACCTGCCGACGCTCACCTCGGCCCGTACCGAGCTGGCCGGCAAGGAGCCGTTCCTCCGGCCGTTCCTCGACACCATCGCCGCCGGTACCCGCTTCGTACCGCTGCACCCGGGTTGGGGCAAGATCGACGCGCAGGCGGTGATCCCCACGATGCTGGAGAAGATCGTCACCGGTCAGGCGACCGTCGAGCAGGCGACCGACGAAGCGGCGACCGCGATCACCGCCGCCCTCGC
Organism: Micromonospora deserti; assembly: GCF_003236335.1. GTDB lineage: Bacteria > Actinomycetota > Actinomycetes > Mycobacteriales > Micromonosporaceae > Micromonospora > Micromonospora deserti. The sequence continues at coordinate 46,965 of NZ_POUB01000017.1, read as the reverse complement.
CCAATGAGCACCGCGTCAACGGCGCTGGCGGAACCGCGATCAGGGGTCCGCCCCGCCCCCGCGGGCCGCCGCACCCGCCTCAGAATGCGCCGGCGCACCCCGCTGTGGCTGCTCATCCCGGCCGCCGCCGTGCTGCTGCCGTTGTTCGTCTACCCGATCTACCAACTCGGTCTGCTGTCCGTACTGGACTTCCGGCAGGCACAGGTCAGCGGCGGCCAGCCGACCCGGTTCGTCGGCCTCGACAACTACCTGACGTTGCTGCGGGACGGGAAGTTCTGGTCGGTCCTGCTGGCCACGGTCGGGTTCGCCGCCGCCTGCGTGGCGGCGACGCTGGCCGTCGGCGCCGCACTGGCCGTCCTGCTGACCCGGGTCAGCAGGTGGCCCGGGTACGCCCTGTCACTCGCCGCGATGGCGGCCTGGGCCGCTCCGGCGATCACCGGCTCCACGGTCTGGATGTTCCTGTTCGACGCCAACCTGGGCCTGGTCAACCAGGTGCTCGGGCTCGACGGGCACAACTGGACCTACGACCGGTACAGCACGTTCGCGCTGGTCGGCGCGGCCGTGGTGTGGCACTCGTTCCCGTTCGTCATGGTCACGCTGTACGCGGGAATCCGCGCCATCCCCGAGCAGATGCTCGAGGCGGCGGCGCTGGACGGCGCCAGCCACTGGCGGTCGTTCTGGCAGATCGTGGTACCGATGATCCGCCCGCTGCTGGTCATCGTGGTCATCCAGTCGATCATCTGGGACTTCAAGGTCTTCACCCAGATCTATGTGATGACCGGCGGGGGCGGCATCGCTGGGCAGAACCTCACCCTCAACGTCTACGCGTACCAGCAGGCGTTCGCCGCCTCCGAGTACGGCCTGGGCTCGGCGATCGGCGTGGTCATGATGCTCATCCTGCTCGTGGTCACTCTGCTCTATCTGCGGGCGCTGCGTCGCGGGGGAGAGCCGCTGTGACGACCGGATCGTGGTGGCGGCGAGCCGCCGACCTGACCGCTACCGTCGTCGCGCTGGTCACCGTTTTCCCGATCTACTGGATGCTGCTCTCCGCGCTGAAGCCGGCGGGGGAGATGCAGTCGCTGTCGCAGCGGCCGTGGACGCTCGCTCCGACGCTGGACCACTTCCGGCGCGTGCTGGGTGCGGAGGACTTCGGGCGGTACCTCGTCAACAGCCTCCTGGTCGCGCTGGCCGTGGTGGCGCTGTCCGGGCTGGTGGCGTTCCTCGCCGCGGTGGCGCTCACCCGGTTCCGGTTCCGCTTCCGCAGCACGATCCTGGTCATGTTCCTGGTGGCGCAGATGGTGCCGATCGAGGCGCTGACGATTCCGTTGTTCTTCCTGATCCGGGACGTCGGCGCCGTCGTACCGGAGGTGGGACTCAACACGCTCGGCTCGCTCGTGCTGGTGCATCTGGCGTTCTCGCTGCCGTTCGCGGTCTGGATGCTGCGCGGCTTCGTCGCCGCCATCCCCGAGGAGTTGGAGGAGGCGGCCATGCTCGACGGTGCCAGCCGCCGTACCGTGCTGTGGCGGATCCTCTTCCCGCTCGTCGCGCCGGGGCTCGCCGCCACCAGCGTCTTCTCCTTCATCACCGCGTGGAACGACTTCCTCTTCGCGCGGACGTTCATCATCAGCGCGACCGACAACCAAACCCTGCCCATGGCGCTGCTGGTGTTCTTCAAACCGGATGAGAACGACTGGGGTGGCATCATGGCCGCGTCGGTGCTCATGACCGTCCCGGTGCTCATCTTCTTCATCCTGGTGCAGAAGCGGCTGGTGTCCGGCCTCGGCGGGGCGGTGAAGGATTGATCATCCCCCGGCCCTCCGGCCTGGAACGAAGGCCCGGCACGTTCCGGATCGACGCGGGCACCGGCCTGGCCGCACCACCCGAACTCAACCAGGTCGCGGCGGGGTTGCGCGCCACGCTCGGCCCACCGACCGGGTGCTGGCTGCCGCCGGCGGCGGACGCCGCCATACGGCTGCGGCTCGACCCGGTGCTTCCGGATGAGGGGTACCGGCTGAGCGTGACACCGGACGGGGTGGACCTCGCCGGTGGTTCACCGGCCGGGGTGTTCTACGGCGCGCAGACCCTCCGGCAGCTCCTGCCACCGTCGGCGTTGCGACGCGCCCGAGTCGGCGACGGCCCTTGGGAGCTGCCCTGCGTCGACATCACCGACGCGCCCCGGTTCGCCTGGCGGGGCTGCCTGCTCGACGTCGCACGGCACTTCCTGCCCACGGCCGACGTGCTGCGCTTCGTGGATCTGCTCGCGCTGCACAAGTTCAACGTGTTGCACCTGCACCTGACCGACGATCAGGGCTGGCGGTTGGCGTGTGAAAGGTATCCACGGCTGACCGAGGTCGCCGCCTGGCGCGCGGCGAGCATGCGCGGTTCCCGTCAGCACGGCACATACGACGCTCGACCGCACGGAGGCTTCTACACCCCGGACGACATCCGGGAGATCGTCGCCTACGCGGCCGACCGTCACGTCACCGTCGTACCCGAGGTCGACCTGCCCGGGCACACGCAGGCCGCGATCGCGGCATACCCGTGGCTGGGTAACGGTGCCGAGGAGCTGTCGGTCTGGACGGGGTGGGGCTGCTCAACCCACGTCCTCAACGTGTCCGACGCGGCCCTGCGGTTCTGCCGCGACGTCCTCGACGAGGTTTGCGAGCTGTTCCCGAGCCGGTACGTCAGCATCGGCGGCGACGAGTGCCCGAAGGACGAGTGGCGGGCGAGCCCGCAGGCCCAGGCCCGGATGCGGGAGTTGGGACTGCCCGACGAGGACGCGTTGCAGAGCTGGTTCGTCGGGCAGCTCGCCGCGCACCTGGCCGGCCGGGGCCGCCGGGTCTACGGCTGGGACGAGATCATGGAAGGCGGCGCCCCGGCCGGCGCGACGGTCGCTGCCTGGCGCGGACCGGGTACGACCGTGCTCGCCGCGCGTGCCGGGCTCGACGTCGTGGCCTGCCCTGACATGTGGGCATACCTCGACTATCGACAGTCCGAGCACGAGGGGGAGCCAATCCCGGTGGGCACCGTGCTGTCCACGATGAACGTCTATGGTTTCGAGCCGGTACCGGACGAGCTGACCGCGACCGAGGCGGGCCGGGTGATCGGCGCGCAGTGCAACGTGTGGACGGAGCACATGGATTCCGCCCGGGCGGTGGACTACATGGTCTTTCCCCGGTTGTGCGCGTTCGCGGAGGTGGCGTGGGGGCCGCGCGCACGGGATCCCGCCGACTTCCGCGATCGGCTGGGCGCGCACCTCGCGCGGCTGGACGCGCTGGGTGTCGAGTACCGCCCGGAGTCGGGGCCACGGCCCTGGCAGACCCGCCCGGACGCCAAGGGGTGGCCACGTACCGTCGCGGACCGGCGAGCCCAGCTCGCCGCGTTGACCGCGAACCTGGAGCCCGATACGTGTTGATCGCGGTCGACGAGGCCGCACCGGATCTGAGCGCGGGTCCCAGCCAATGTCCGCGGGCACCGCCGGGCGGGTACTTCTGCGACCGCCATCGACAGGTCCCGCGACATCGGCGACGTCCGCCACGTTCACATAGACCAGCTACTGTCCCGCCCAGACGTACCCGAGGGCTGAGGAGAGACACGTTGATCGTCAAACGCGCGGCCGCCCTAGGACTGGCCTGCCTCACCACCGCCGTAGCCGCGGTCGTAGCACCCTACGGCTCCGCCTCCGCGGCGGTCGACGACCCCGCCGGGTCGGCGGCCCAGTACCACGTCGGTTTCCCGCTGTTCCGCAGTGCGAACATGTCCAGTCCGGATCGGCTGGCGAGCGGGGTCGGGTTCCACTCCTTCCGGATCCCGGCGGTGGTCAAGACCAGCACCGGGCGCCTGCTGGCCTTCGCCGAGGGCCGTCGGCACAACAACGCCGACTACGGTGACATCAACCTCGTCTACAAGCGCACGAGGACCGCCACGAGCCACGGCGCGGCACCTGGCGACTGGGAGCCGCTCAAGGAGGTGGTCGGAACCGGCCCGGGCACCTGGGGCAACCCCACGCCGGTGGTCGACGGCAACACCATTTACCTCTTCATGTCCTGGAACGCCGGCGACCGCAGCGCGTCCGGCAACGACCCGCTACCGGATGGCTCGCGCACCAAGGCGATCGACTCCACCGACGCCGGTCGGCGCCATCTCTACCTGAGCAGGAGCACCGACGACGGCGCCAGCTGGTCGACGCCGGTAAAGATGACCGCGGACCTGACGCCGGACGGCTGGGCGTGGGACGCGGTGGGCCCGGGCAACGGGATAAAGCTGCGCTCCGGCGAGCTCGTCGTCCCGGCGCGGGGCCGCAACATCGTCGGCACCCTCGGGCCCGACGGGCAGCGGGAATGGCGCTACCAACGGCTGAGCGAGACGAACAACGAGGGCACGATCGCGCAGACGCCCGACGGTAACCTCTACCGCAACGATCGGCCGAACTCCGGCGACTACCGGCGAGTGGCGCGCGGCACGCTTAGCAGCTTTGGCTCGTTCGCCAACGACACCGGGCTCCCCGACCCGGAGTGCCAGGGCTCGGTGTTGGCCTACAACATCGACGCGCCGGCTCGGACCATCTTTCTCAACTCGGCGTCCACCGAGAGCCGCCGGGCGATGCGCGTCCGGATCAGCTATGACGCCGACGCCCGGACGTACACCTATGGCCGCAAGCTCAGCGATGCACCGATCTCCGGCGTCGGCTACGAGGGTGGCTACTCCAGCATCGCGAAGACCGCCGATTACAAGATCGGGGCGCTCGTGGAGACCGACTTCTACGAGTACGGCAGCGACCCCCGCTCGCACCGGGCGATCGTCTGGCGGCGGTTCAACCTGTCCTGGATCGTCAACGGACCCAACAATTAGCGAGCGCTGACAGGTCCACGTCGAGTTCGTCCCCGGTCGGGGCCCGGCACTGGTGCACAGCTTGATCACAGTCGGGCCACAGCCGGCTCACTAATGCGATGGTGAGAGTGGGTGTGGCGCCGGGTGGCGTCAGGACCACGATCGGAGGAACTATGCCGCACCGCCAGCAACGCGATCCGATGCCGGGGTACGAGGGCCGTCCGCTGCCCCGGCCCGATGAGGAACTCGTCGACCAGGGGCTTGGCTTCGACCTCGGCACCATGATGGGACGACGACGGATGCTGCGGGCGCTCGGCCTGGGCATCGCCAGCTTCGGCTTCGCGGCCTGTGGGTCGGGCGGCGGCTCGGCGACGCCGTCCTCGTCGTCGACGCCCGCGACCACCGCCACCGGCGAGATCCCCGACGAGACCGCCGGCCCCTACCCGGGTGACGGCTCCAACGGGCCGAACGTGCTGGACGACAGCGGCATCGTGCGTGCCGACATCCGGTCGAGCTTCGGCGACGCCAGCGGCACCGCGCAGGGCGTACCCATGACGCTCGAGCTGGTGATCCAGGACCTGGCCAACGGCGGCGTGCCGTTCGCCGGCACCGCGGTGTACGTGTGGCACTGCGACCGCGAGGGCCGGTACTCGATGTACTCCGACGGGGTCACGGACCAGAACTATCTGCGCGGGGTGCAGATAGCCGACGCGGCCGGCCGGGTGCGCTTCACCAGCATCTTCCCGGCCTGCTACGACGGACGGTGGCCGCACATTCATTTCGAGGTCTACCCTGACCAGGCCAGCATCACGGACGCCGGCAATGCGATCGCCACCTCGCAGGTTGCCCTGCCCGAGGATGCCTGCAAGGCGGTCTATGCGCAGCCGGGCTACGAGGCGTCGGTTCAGACCCTGTCGCGGGTCTCGATCACGAGTGACAACGTCTTCGGCGACGACGGCGGCGCCAGCCAGCTCGGCACCGTGACCGGCGACGTCACCACCGGCTACGCGGTCTCGTTGGTTGCCGCGGTCGACACGACCACCACCCCGACCGGCGGCGGTCAGGCCCCGGGCAGCGGCGGGCCCGGCGGGCCGCCACGCTGACCGTGGCGGCGCGCTGGTAGCGCCGGGGCGTTAGCTGGCCCGACAGTTGCGGCTCCTCGGCAACCGGTCGCCGGCACCGCCGGCCACGCCGACGTCGGCGTGGCCGGCGGTGCCGAGTGTCAAGCCGTACGGTAGAAGCGGAGGTCCATCCGCAGCCCTTCGCGCCGGAGGATCATCAGCACGTTCAGCAGGTTGGGGACGTGGCGTATCAGGACGGAGACGGGCTTCCTGCCGTCGTGGGTCCAGACCTGCAGCCGGGTGCGCCGCAGCCGCACGAGGCTGATGTCGGACCAGAGGGCGTAGCCGCCCGGCGAGGACACCCCGTCCGGGGTGATCGTGATCGCGCCGAAGTCGGCCCGGCCGGCCGCCTCCAAGGCGTGGAGTATGTGCGGCATCCGGGCCTTGGCCGATCGCCGTTCCACCTCCTCGCACAGGTCCTGCCCGTCCACCAGTGGCGGCTTCTCCAGGTTGAGACTGGTGCCGTCGGTCAGGCGCAGTCGGCAGCGGTGCATGGTTTGCGGGCCGTTGTCGGTGTACCAGCGCAGGTAGTAGCGCCGGATCTCGGCGATGTCGTCCCACGCGATCATCCTGGTGAGCCGGGTCAGGTGCTCGGCGGTGAGCAGGCCGCCCTCACACAGGTAGAACCGGCGGCGGATCAGTCGCCAGGTGTCGAGTACGGCCCACACGGCCAGCAGCAGGGCTGTGGTGGTGAGGACGGCGAAGAGCAGGATTCCAATCGGCTTGGTGATCGTGCTGGCAGCGACGCCGAAGGCGGCCCCGAACCCCAGGAACATCGTGACCGAGATGATGTTGACCGAGTACGTCGGGCGGAAGGCTCGTTCCACCCTGCCGAACCCGATTCTCTCCGCCGCCTCCGCTACCGACCGGGGTGTGTCGAGCATCCTTTGAGGATAGAAAGCATCGACAACTCTTGGGCGTCTCCGGGCACTCCGAGCGAGGGTGACCCGCGTCCTGCGTGCTGCGTCTGTGGCGACCTGGTCCGGTCCGCCTGTGGCCGTGCCGCTTCAGGGCGGGCGGCCACCGCCGCCGAGTCGACCAGGTCGTCGTGGTCGGCCGGCGGGGTCGCACGTTCAGGCCCGTCACGCTCGCCTGTGCCCCACATGTGATGCAGCTCCTAAGGCTTCGCGCAGGCTGCTGGACAGCAGATGCAAACGGTTACCGTTTGCGCCCGTGTCTGAAGTCAGGATCCCACCTCGGCGTGGACCGGCGGTGTGGCGCCGTTGGGCGGTGCTCGCGCTGCTGGCCCGGGTCTCTCCGGTGGTCCGCCTACTGGTGGCCACCGGGCTCGCGTTCAACGTCGGCTTCTACCTGGTGTTGCCGTTCCTAGCCGTGCACCTGACCGGCGATCTCGGGTTGTCGGGGGCGTTCGTCGGCCTGGTCCTCGGCCTGCGGATGTACAGCCAGCAGGGGTTGTTCTTCCTCGGCGGGGCCCTGGCTGACCGGTTCGGCACCCGTCCGGTGGCGCTGGCCGGCATCGGCGTTCGGGTGGTCGGGTTCGGCGGCCTCGCGGTGGCGCAGGGCGCCGCGGTCGTGCTGGTCGGTGTGGTGTTGACCGGCGTGGCGGCGGCGCTGTTCACCCCGGCGATCGAGGCGGAGCTGGCACGGCAGACGATCCGCGACGAGCAGACCTCCGGCGTTGCCCGTACCGACGTGTTCGCGCTCTGGTCGGTGTGCAGCGAACTCGGTGCGCTCGCCGGGCCGGCGCTGGGGGCGCTGTTGATCGCGCTGGGTGCGACCTTCCCGGTGGTGTGCGCGGTCGCGGCCGCGGTCTTCGTGCTGATCCTCCTCGCGCACTGGCGGCTACTGCCGGGTCAGCCGCCCGGCAGCCGTGGCGTCGCTCTGGCGGCGGGATGGCGGGACGTGCTGGCCAACCGGCGCTTCCTCGCGTTCGCCGTTGCCTTCAGCGGCTACCTGACCGTCTACAACCAGCTGTACCTGGCACTGCCTCTCGAGCTGGGCCGCCGTGGTGTGGACCCGTCCGCCGTGGGCTGGTTGTTCACCCTCGCCGGAGCGCTGGTGGTGGCCGGGCAGCTTCCGGTGACCCGGTGGTCACAGCGGTCGCTGGGCACGCTGGGCAGCCTGGTCGCCGGGTTCGTCGCCCTCGCCGTCGCCGCGGTGGTGACAGCCGTCGGCGTCTCGGCCGTGCCGGAGCGGGTGCTGCTGGTCGCCGCCGCCCTGGTCGTGCTGCTGACGGTCGGCCAGATGCTGGTGCTGCCCGCCGGCCGGGAGGCGGTGCTGCTGCTGTCGGGCGAGGCTCACCTCGGCACGTACCTCGGTGCTCTGGCCAGTATCGGCGCGATCGGCGTCCTGGTCTGCAGCATGCTGGTCGGCCAGATCTTCGCCACCACCGACGCGGCCGTGCCCTGGTTGGTCATCGCCGCGTTCCCGGCGGCCGGGGTGGTCGGCTTCCTCATGCTCGGCCCCGCGCTACGGGGCCTGGACTCCATCGACGAGGCAAGGAGCACCACGTGAACTGCAGCAGGCGGGCGCTGACCGCCATCGCCGCATTGGTGGAGTCGCAGCAGGTGCAGCAGGCCAGGCCGAAGCCCTGGGCGCAGCGCCAGGCGGGTGCCCGGTCGGCTCCGGGTGTGAGTTAAGTTACCCCGCTCGCTGAGCGGGGAATGAGATCACCTGGCAGAGATTTGGTGGCAGGTGTGATCGCTGCCTGCTCGCCTCCCCGATTCCATCGCCACCCGACGGCGGAGGCGTCATGACCGCCGCCTCCGACCGGGCCGAGGTGACCGCGTCGCCCCAACTGTCTGGTGATGTGATGAGCGCCCGACAACGCCTGCGGCTCGTCCTCGTGCTCGGCTCGCTGATCGCGATCGGACCGCTGACCATCGACATGTACCTGCCCGCGCTTCCGGACATTGCCGTGGATCTCCACACGACGTCGGCAGGCGTGCAGCTGACCCTCACCGGCACCCTCGCCGGGCTCGCCTTCGGTCAGTTGCTGATCGGCCCACTGTCCGACGCGGTAGGCCGGCGCGCTCCGCTGCTTGCTGGCATCGGGCTGCACGTGGTGGCGTCAGTGCTGTGCGTCCTCGCGCCGAACATCGGGGTGGTCGGCGCCCTGCGGGTGCTGCAGGGGCTGGGCGCCGCGGCCGCCTCGGTGGTGGCGATGGCGGTGGTCCGTGACCTGTTCACCGGCGCCGCCTTCGCCAAGCTGTTCTCCCGCCTGATGCTGGTCATGGGAGTGGCGCCGATCCTGGCCCCATCTCTGGGTAGCGGGCTGTTGCGCTGGTCGGACTGGCGGGGTGTGTTCGTGGCCCTCGCCGCGTTTGGTGTGTTGCTGGCCGCGGTCGCGGCGGTCGGGCTCCCGGAGACCCTCCCGCCGGCACGACGTCTTAACGGCGGGGTGGGGGCGACCGCGCGGGTGTACGGCTCGCTGCTGCGCGACCGGACGTTCGTCGGTCTCGTCCTGGTCGCTGGGCTGGCCATGGCAGCGCTGTTCGCGTACGTGGCCGGGTCGTCGTTTGTCTTCCAGGAGCAGTACGGGCTCGATGAGCAACAGTTCGGGCTGGCTTTCGGAGCGGGCGCCATCGGTCTGATCACGGCTACCCAACTGAACGTGCGGCTGCTGCGCCGGTATCCGCCGCAGCGGATCCTCGTCACCGCCCTGGCTGTGGGTACCGCGGCCGGCCTCGTGCTGCTCGTGGTCGCCGTGTCCGGTCTTGGTGGCCTCGCGAGCGTCCTGGCGTCGCTGTGGGTGGTGCTCGCCGCGGGAGGGCTCGCCCTCCCGAACGCGCCCGCCCTGGCGCTGTCTCGGCACGGCGAGGCGGCGGGCACAGCCGCGGCGCTGCTCGGGGCGGTGCAGTTCGGCGTCGGGGCGTTGGCCGCGCCGATGGTGGGGATGCTCGGTACCGGAGTCGTGGCGATGGCCGTGGTGGTGGCCGGCGGAATGGTGGCGGCGACGGTCGTCCTGCTCGTGGTCGTCCGGCCCGGACGGCCCGGCGGGGTCACGCCGCAGGCGGTGGCCGTGGCCGCGCACTGAGCAGGTCGGCCCGGACAGGGAAGCGGTGGGCCCACCGGCCGCCGGCTCGGGGATGATCGGGCCCGAGCCGGCACGACCGGTCGCCCGGTCAGGTCGCCTGGTCGCGGGTGATGTCGTTGACGCAGCGAAGCACGGGGTGGGTGGTCAGCGCCGCCGGGTCCAGCGGCGCCGGCGAGTGGACGGTGAAGGCCGCGGACTCGCCGGGCAGCAGGGTGACCAGGGCCTCGTCGACGGTGGCCGCCGGGTCGAGCCGGTCGGGGAAGAGGGTGAGGTCGCGCAGCACCGTCCCGGCGGTCACCTGGACCCGCTGCCCACCGGCCAGCGGCTCGATCACCGCGTCCCACCGGGCCACGGGCCAGGAGATGTCCTTGTCCTCGGCGAAGAACCAGAACGCCCGCCCCGCGCTCTCGCCGGCGTTGGCCGCCAGCAGCTCGCGCCGGGGCTCGTCGGGCCGCGTCAGCTCCGCCGGCAGGGCCAGGGTCGTCGTGTCGTATGCCGGCACGTTCAGGTTCAGTGTGGTCTTTGCCCTCGGCTCGCCGGACAGGGTCAGCCGGGTCACTGATGCGGTGGCCCGCCAGGCGGTGGCTCCGTCGTTGACCGCCACCAGGGCCAGGCCGCCGGCGCGGGGCTGGATGGTGAGCAGCCGGTCGGCGTAGGCGCGGCGCAGCGCGTACCAGAGGGGTTTGCGTCGGCCGTCGCCGTCGATCGTGGACCAGGAGGTGACCGGCCAGCAGTCGTTGAGCTGCCACAGGATGGTGCCCATGCACACGCCCCGGTGGGAGCGGAAGTGTTCCACCCCGAGTTGGATCGCCCGGGCCTGGTTGAGCTGGGTCAGCCAGTGCCAGTCGTCGAAGTCCGCCGGTGCGGGCAGGTGCGCGGCCAGGCCGTGGTGGAGTTTCCGGTCGCCGTCGGCGGCCTTCTGGTGGTGCGCCATGCCGGGGCAGTCGTGGGCGAGTGGCTGGTCGGACAGCGCCCGGCGCAGCGTCGCGTACGCCGGTGGTGCCTGCCACCCGAACTCGGCGACGAACCGGGGTACGTACTCCCGGTACCGGGTGTAGTCGTCGGTGTTCCAGACGTCCCAGATGTGCGTGGTGCCGTGCGCCGGCTCGTTGGGGTGCACGTCTTCGCTGCCGGAGAACGGGCTGCCCGGCCAGTACGGGCGGGTCGGGTCCAACTCCCCAACGATGCGGGGCAGCAGCTCCAGGTAGTAGCCGCGGCCCCAGCTGCGCCCGGCGAGCGGCTCCTGCCAGTCCCAGTCGTGCCAGCCCCACAGGTTCTCGTTGTTGCCGGTCCACAGCACCAGCGACGGGTGCGGGGCCAGCCGGGTAACCTGCTCGGCGGCCTCGGCGGCCACCTCCGAGGCGAACGGCTCCTCCTCCGGATACGCCGCGCAGGCGAAGAGGAAGTCCTGCTGCACCAGCAGCCCCAACTCGTCGGCGAGGTCGTAGAAGTCCTCCGACTCGTACCGGCCGCCGCCCCAGACCCGCAGCAGGTTGACGTTCGCCCCGACGGCCTGGCCGAGCCGCTCGGCCAGGCGCTGCCGGGTGATCCGGGTCGGGAAGACGTCGTCGGGGATCCAGTTCACCCCCCGGACGAAGACCGGGACGTCGTTGACGTGCACGACGAACGGCGAGCCGTGCGCGTCCGGGGTGGTGTCCACGCGTACCGACCGGAAACCGATCCGCCGGGACCAGATGTCCAGGACACGGCCGTCAGGGTCGGACACGCTCACCTCCAGCCGGTGACGATGCTGGCCGCCGTACCCCCGCGGCCACCACAGCACCGGATCACGGACGGTGACGGTGAGCACGGCCTGCCGCCGGCCGGCCGGGATCGTCACGCACGCGGTCCCGCCGGCCACCGCCGCCCGGACGGTGAGCGGCTCATCGGTGGCCCGCTCGACCTCGACGTGCACCTCCACCCGCCCGTCGCGGCCGGCCATGGTGACCACCGGCCGGACGGTCGCCAGCCGGGCGACCGACCAGGCGTGCAGGCCGATCTCCTGCCAGATCCCGGCCGTCACCAGGGTCGGCCCCCAGTCCCAGCCAAAGTTGCAGGCCATCTTCCGGATGAAGTTGAACGGCTCCGGGTAGGCGTTCGGCCGACCGCCGAGCCGCTCCCGGTGCACCTCGGCATACCGGTAGGCCGAGTCGAACCGAACGGCCAGCGTGTTGCCCCCACCGCGCAGCAGCGACCGGACATCGAACCGGTACGACCGATGCATGTTCTCGGTACGCCCCACCTCCACCCCGTTGACAGTCACCCTGGCCACCGTGTCCAGCCCGGCACAGACCAGATCAACCCGGTCCGCCTCCCCCTGCGGCGGGGTGAACGTCGTCTCGTAGACCCAGTCCGCCCGCCCGATCCACGCCACCCGCTGCTCGTTGTCATCGAGGAACGGATCCGGGATCAGCCCGGCGGCCAGCAGATCGGTATGCACACAACCAGGCACAGTCGCCGCCGCCACCCGGCCAACAATCCCGGCCGGCACCTGCGGCCCGGACACCACCCGCAGAGTCCAGCCCTCACGCAACGGGATCACGACTTCACCGCACCTTCCATGATTCTCGGATCGTCACCGGCGAACGTGTCGCCGGCCGGCGCGGACGTCTCCGACTGTGGCCGACGTCCGCACCGCCGGCCGGCGGTCAGGACGGTGGGGCCTGGAGGTGGATCATCTCCAGGCTCCGGTTGGTTTCCCGCATGATGTTCGTCATCTCGTGGTAGGGCTGGTCCTGTTGGTTCACCAGGCCGATGTTGAACGCCTCCGTCGAGCCCGGCTTGTTGGTCACCGCCTGGTCGTAATGGGCGAACCACGCCGAGCCGATGAAGAACGGGGTCCTGGCCAGTGCCTCGATGAACGACGCGTACCTCACCCCCCGGTCGGCCTGGCTGCTGGCCGCGATCGAGGGGTTGTGCGACGTCATCCCGCGGTCGGGCAGCATGAAGCAGTACTCAAGGTTCACGATCGGCTTGTCGTGCACGCCGTACCGGGTCAGCTCGCTGATGTTGTTCGAGTACCAGTCGAAGGACAGGACATCGACGTGGTCCACCCCGCCAGCGTTCCACTCGGGACTGGTCCGCCAGGTGGGCACCAGGCAGGAGCCGAGGAACAGGTGGTTCGGGTCCTGCCGCTTGATGGCGTTGCGCACCTGCTGGAAGTACCGCTTCGCGGCCAGGGTGATGAACGCCGCGACGTCCCCCGGGGGCACCCGGTTGATGTCGATCTGCTCGTCCGCCAGCGCCCGGAAGGACGGGGCGCTGGTGCCGAGGAGTTCGTTCACCCGGGTCAGGTTGTCGGCGTAGGCGTCGGCGAGGTAGTGGATGAACGCCCGCTTGGCCGGGAGGTCGCCGGCCTGCCGGACCACCTCGCCCACAACCTCCCGGTTCCATCCCCGCTCGTTTTCGAAGAAGTACCCGATCAGCCAGGGGTCCGTGCGGTAGGGCCTGAGGTTGAAGGTGCGGTCCAGCTTGGTGGAGAAGTCCGGGTCGAACGGGTCGATCGCCCACCGCACCTTGATCACGTCGAGCGGGGTCGGTGCCCGCTCGATGTACGGGAAGGGGACGGCGGGGTCCCGGTGCCACTTTCCCTGCGCGTTGAAGCCCCAGTCGAGCATCCGGCGGTGGGTGAGGTCGCGCCACTTCGCCTTGTAGTTGTCGCCGTACTTACGCATCAGGTTGGCCTTGACGAAGTTGACCGTGATGAGCCCGTTCTCGACGACGGCGTAGGCGTTGGCGAACCGGTCCGGATCGGGTAGCTCGTCGAACATGTCCCGCGGGCTGCCGTCGGGATTCTCGTACACCGTGCCGTAGCCCCATTCCTCCTCGGAGAAGGCGTCCACGGCCTTGAGGAAGAACAGGTGGCCGTCCGGGGTGACGAACCACCAGCGCCCGTCGACCTTCTTCACCCGGAAGTACCCCGTGGCGCCGTGCCGACCGAGGCTCTTCACACCCCCGTACCGGTCGTACCGCTCCGGGTCGAGGGCGACTCCGGCGAGCGCCGCCGCCTCCTGCGCGTACTCGCGCTGGAGCTGGTCGTCCGAGGTGACCTTGCCGGGCCAGTCCTGGTAGAGGTACTGCCCGTAACGGTCCGCCAGCCGGGTGTACCTGCCCAACTCGGCCCGCAGTTGAGCGACGGTGAAGGCCGGCCCGGGATGGGGCCCGGCGTCGCCGTGACCACGTTGGATCTCCACGTGGGACAGTGGCACGTGTAGTAGGGCGCTGGACCGGATGATCTCGATCCGAACGAATCGGGCCGACCGGTCGGCCATCGGGACCACCAGTTCGTAGTCCGTCTCGCCGGTCCTCGTCGCCTTGCCGGCCAGGCGGTACGCGGTGTCGCCCTCGGACCGGTAGGTCACGCTGATCCCGGTGAACCCCCAGCCGGGGGCGGGGGCGTTGCTGACGATCCGGATCTGTGCCAGTGGGAGGTCGTTCAGCAGGTCGAAGACCAGGGCGATGGTTCGGGGCGCGTTGCTCGCCCCGCGCCAGCCGACGAACCGCGAGGGGTCACCGTCGCCCAGCGCGCCCTGCGCTAGAGGGATGAGGCCCCCGTCGCGGTCGGGGGAGCCGTCGTCGGGCGTAACACCGAGGTAGTAGTTCCCCGAGCTGATGATGTCGTGGTGGCTGGCGGCGGCGGCGCGCGGCATGGCGAGGGCGCCGGCGATGGAGAGAGCGGGCACGCCGAGGATGAGACTGCGTCTGGACGTCATGGCGCACGGACTCCTTGCGTTGTGGCGGCAACGGTCAGGGACGTGAGGCGCCGCCCGGGCCGCGGGGGCGCGGCCGGCGGAAGCGGGACGAGAAGCGTTGGAAGGTTCCCCGCCGGTTACATGGCGTCCACGTTTGTAGACGCCACTTTCTATGCCGAACACGCTCCCGTAACACGAGTGTCGTGTCAAGACCGTGCGCAGGTCCCGGCATCCGGTTGCCCGGTCCCGTTCGGACGGCCAGCCGCGAGGGTGGGTGCCTGTCCGCGCCCACCCGAGCCCGTCACACGGTCGCGGCGCTGGTCCGGTGGCCCTGGATCCGTTCAGGGCCGGCGACCAGCGCCGCGGTGGCGAGTCAGCGGTCGATCGTGGGTGGGTGATCCGATCTCAGCGGATGCCGTGTCGGCGCAGGGTGCTGGCGAGGGCGGCGGTGTGCCCGCTCACCGCCCTGGCGACTCGTTCGATCTCCTTGTCGGTGGCCGCCGACACCGGCATGGAACAGCTGATGGCGTCGGTGGCGGGGATCCGGTAGGGGACCGCCGCGGCGATGCACGCGACGCCGATGGTGCCCTGCTCGCGCTCGAGCGCCCAGCCACGGTCCCGGACGTTGGCCAGCTCCTCGTGCAGCGCCACCCGATCGGTGATCGTGTGGTCGGTGAAGCCGGCCAGGTCGGCCGGCAGGATCTTGTCCACCTCTTCGCTGGTGAGTTCGGCGAGCATCGCCTGGCCCAGGGCGGTGAGATGGGCGGGCAGGCGACGGCCGACCCGGGAGACGACCCGGACCGAGTCGCGCGATTCCCGGCTGGCCAGGTAGAGGACGTGCGCGTCGTCACGGCGGGCGAAGTGGACCGTGTATCCGATGTCGGCACGAAGGTCCTCCAGCGTCTCGTACGCGTAGGGCAGAGCCGGATCCCGGTCGAGGTAGGCGGTGCCGGAGAGCAGCGCGTGCGGCCCCACCCCGAAGGCCGAGCCGGTCTCGTCCGCTTCGATCCACTTGGCCTCCCGCAGCGTGCGGATAAGCGCGTGCAGGCTGCTGCGCGGATAGCCGGTGCGCTCCTGGAGCTCGGAGAGGGTGAGTCGAGCCGGTGAAGCGGCCAGGGTCTCCAGGATGCGTACCGTGCGCTCGGCCGATTTCACCGGCGAGACATCCGACCGCGATGAGGGCATTGGGGTCACCATCCAACTGTTCGCCACGTTGACGGTCACGATACCGGACGTTAACTTGGAACTGCACCGCCTACACATAGCCGGATGACGTTCACATCAGTGGATTGCCACAGTATGATCTCTGCCCACGCGTATCCCTGGGACGTCCTTGGAGACGCGGGCTTCGCGGACCGGGTGATCGCGAGCGGCGCGGACGCGGTGCGTCTCGCCGTCACCTATCACTCCACCCGCGCGGCCACCCCGCTGCACCCGACCCGGCGGTTCGTCGAAGCGCCCCACGCCGCGCTCTACCGGCCGGTCCGCCCGTCGAGCTGGGCTGGTCGGCGACTGGTTCCGGTCGCTGCACAGTGGACGGAGGGACCGGATCCGGCCGGCTCCGCCACCCACGCGCTGGGCAGGGCCGGCATACCGGTTGACGCCTGGCTGGTGCTCGCGCACAACACCCGGTTGGGAACGGCGCACCCCGACCTGACGGTGACCAACTGTTTCGGCGAGTCGTACCCGTACGCCCTCTGCCCAGCCTCGGAGGAGGTGCGCGACCACTGCGCCACCCTCGCCGCCGAGGCACTACACGACCTGCCGGTGCGCGGCGTCGTACTGGAATCGGCGGGGCAGATGGGCGCCGCGCATCTCGGCTGCCACGAGAAAACCGACGATGCCTACCCGTCGACCGCCCTGCGGGCGCTCTCCGTCTGCTGCTGCCCCGGCTGCCAGCGTCGCTGGCAGGCCCGTGGTCTGGAGCCCGGGCACGTCCAGCACCAGCTGCGCCGCGCGGTGGACACCGACGAGTGGGTGCCCGAGGCGGTGGCGTCCGAGCTGCTCGCCGTCCGTCAGGACAGTGCCGACGAACTCCGCGGCCAGGTCATCGCGGTACTACGGCAGACCGTGCCCGGCGCGTCCATCACGCTCGCCGGGCACCCGGACCCGTGGGCGACCGGCTCGTCACCGGGGCTGACCCCTCGCGCATGCGCCGAGGTGGACGCCGTCCAGGTGCCCTGTTGGTCGGTCGCCGCGCGCACCGCCGACCTCGTCCGCACCGTGCGGGCCCACGCGGCCGCCGCCCCGCCACCGCATGTCGCGCCACCGGGTCGGGCCGCCGACGGTTCCGGTCGGCCCCTGGTGGACGCCTACGTGACCGTGCTCCCACCGGTCGACCCCGAGGCGCTGCCAGATCACGTTCGCCGGTTACGCGCCGCCGGCGCGGACCGGCTCAGCCTCTACCACCTCGGGCTCGCGTCACGCCGCCGTCAGCCCCTGCTCGCCGTACTCGCCAAGGAGTTCCGCGCATGAACCCTGTCGCCGGCGCGGTCGCCCGGGCCACCGCCGCCGCGGCCGCTGCGAGCGGCCGGGAGCGGCGCCGAGGCGGCCCGGTCGCTGCTGCCCGGCCTGGTCCAGCGCGCCGGGCGGGATCAGTCGCGCGTGGTGACGCGGTCGGCGGTAGCCCCGCCGGTGACCAGCACGGGGATGCGGGCATTGGTGAGATCGTTGCCGACCAGGGCGACCCGCTCGGAGCGGCTCCCGGAGACGCGGGCGAAGACATCGGTGCCGCGTGGCGCGCGCGAGGTGCGGATGGATGCGTCGCGGGTGTCGCGCAGATCGAGGAGCGCGACGTCCGGCCCGGGGCCGGACCCGTCGATGTCGGTGAGATTGAGGTCGGCGGCATCGTCGGTGACGAGCAGTGGCCGCCGATCCGGCACCGTGCAGCGGACGGTGAGACCACTCACCGTCACGCCCGTCACGTGACGACAGTAGAGGCCGTACGACGGCAGCCGACCGAACATGCGGGCCTCGGGGTAGTCGGCCTCGACCTCCGGAACGACCCGGTCCACCCACTCGCGCTGTCCGCCCTCGTCGGTGTCGATCCGGATGTTGCGTAGCGTGACGTCCTCGACGTGCTGGTCGACTACCCCGCTGATCGAGGACGTCAGGATCGCACCGCTGGCATGCAGATCGGAGATCATGACGCCGCGCAGCCGCCCGGGGGACGGTGCCGGCCTGCCGTCGCCCCGGTTGCCGAGGCGTACGAAGATCGGCGTCCGGACGTTCTGCAGCCGCAGGCCGGTGACGACCAACCCGTCGATCCAGCCGCCGTCGACCACCTCGATGGCCAGGCCGGCGATCACCCGCTCGTTTAGGGGCACCTGCCGGCTGTAGATGACAGAATTCGAGAAGGTGATGTTCTCGAACCCACCCAACGTCCGCGTGCCGATCTTGAAGCCGTTGCAGCAGGTGCTCAGCACGCAGTTGGTGACCGTGATGTTGCGGGACACCCGCAGCCCGCCGTACGGGTCCTCGCTCTTGAGGCAGATGGCGTCGTCGCCGGTGTCGATGTCGCAGTTGGCGATGAGAACGTTCTCGCTGCAGGTCGGGTCGATGCCGTCGGTGTTGGGACCGTCGATCGGATTGCGGATGACGATGCCCCGGATGAGCACGGTGTCACAACCGATCGGCCGCAGCGTCCACCCCGGAGAGTTCCGCAACGTCACGTCTTCGATACGGACGTTACGGCACTCGACCAGTTCGATCATGGGGGAGGGGCGGTCGTTCTCGCCCACCGGCTTGAGGTTCCAGGCGATGACGTCGCGCCACTGGTCCTCCAGTGGGACAGGCGGGCGGCCCCGCGACTCCCAGAAGGCCTGGCCCTGGCCGTCGATGGTGCCGAGACCCGTGATGGCGATGTTCTCCGCGCCGCGGGCGTAGATCAGGTGCCGTTGGTTGGCGTCGCAGTCCACGGGCGGGCCCGGGTATGCCGGATAGTCGGCGAGGTCGGGGCTGCCCAACAAGGTGGCGCCCGCCTCAAGGTGCAGGGTGACGTGGGATTTCAGGGCCAGGCCGCCGGTGAGGTACGTGCCCGGGGGCACATACACCAGGCCACCGCCGGCGGCGGCTGCCGCGTCGATGGCGTCTTGGATCGCCCGCGAGTTCAGCGTGCTCCGATCGCCCTTGGCGCCGTGGTCGCGGACGTCGAAGAAGTGGCCGAGCGAGGGGCGCGACGGGCTCATGAGGACTCCTGCCGGTCCAGGTATGTGGACGCTGTTCTGTGGGCGGGATGGTCGCTAGGGGACGCTACCCGGGCGGACAGGCGGGGGTCAACGGCGCGCGAACGACGCGGGTGCGGATCGGGCCGGGCCGGTCATCGGACGCCGGCGCGGCGGAGCCGGGCGGCGAGGCGGTCGGTGTGCTCGACGACGGCGGCGGCGATGCGTTCAACCGTCGCCGGATCGTCGGCGTCGGAGACGGGAAAGGCGCAGCTGATCGCGTCGGTGGCGGGGATCCGGTAACCCACCGCCCGGGCCACGCACGCGATGCCCTTCAGTGATCGCTCCCGTTCGTGCGCCCAACCGCGGACCCGGGTGCTCTGGATCTCGTTGGCCAGGGTCCGCGGGTCCATTGGTCGCACCCCGGCCGGTACCGCCGGTGCGGCGGCGAGCACCTGCTCGATCTCGTCGTCGGTGAGTTCGGCGAGAAGGGCCAGCCCCAGCGCCGTCACTCCGGCGGGCAGCATCCGGCCGACCCGGGGCACCCGCCGGCCTTCGGTCCGGGCCTCTCGGCTGGCGAGGTAGATGATGGCGCCGCCGTCCCGACGGGCGAAGTGCGCGGTGTGCCCCACCTCGGCGCGCAGGTCCTCCAAGGTCTGCCGGGCGTACGGCAGGGCGGGATCCCGATCGAGATAGGCCGTGCCGCAGAGCAGGACGTGCGGGCCGATGCCGAAGTGGGAGCCGCTCTCGTCAGCCTCCACCCACCTCGACTCCCGGAGCGTGCGCAGCAGTGCGTACAGGCTGGAGCGCGGGAAGCCGAGGCGCTCGTGCAGCTCGGCGACGCTGAGCCTGCCCGGTGCGGCGGCCAGCGCCTCGAGGATCTGGATGGTGCGGGATGCCGACTTGACCGCGTGGGACTCGTCGCTCTTCGCCGGGACTGCGACAGGTCGTGCCATGGATACTCTCCAGCCGTCGGACCGCGTCGTCGCTGCCCCGGGATCTCGCCGCCGAGTGCCAGGCCCTGCCGCGGGGCCCCTCAGGATAGCGGCTGTCGCCGCATCTCACCTGGGCCGTGAGTCTCCCGTCCGCGCCCCTAGTGGACGGTGGTGCCGGGGGCCGGCCACATCAGAGCGTTGACAAACACATCCATGTTTCGGGAGAGTGTCGTGTAGAAGAACGATGTCTACATACGTGGACGGAGTATCAATGAGAGGGCAACGATCTAATCTCCTGGCGTGTGGCGTCGTCGCGGCGCTTGTGTTGCCCGCGGCCGCGTGCGCAGGTCAGACCACATCAGACGATGACGGCAAGGTCAAGATCACGGTCGCCGGTCTGTTCCCGACGACGCAGGAGAAGAACCGCCAGGCATTCCTCAACGAGGTGAAGGCCTTCGAGAAGGCCAACCCGACCGTCGACATCACGCCGACCGAGTCGAAGTGGGAAGCGAAGACCTTCGCGGCGCGGCTGGCCGGTGGCCAGCTCGAGACCGTGTTTCTGGTTCCGCTGACCGAGCCGCAAGGGCTGATCAAGCGGCGCCAGATCGCCGAGATCACCGAAGAGATGAAGAGGCTCCCGCACGTCGCCGACTTCGACCAGCGCGCGTTGGCGCCCGCCACCGGCCAGGACGGCAAGGTCTACGGGCTGCCCACGAGCATGTTCGCGCTCGGCCTCATCTACAACCGGGACCTCTTCACCAAGGCCGGGCTCGACCCCGACAGCCCGCCGAAGACCTGGGAGGAGGTACGCACGGCCGCCAAGGCGATCAGCGACAGGACCGGACTCCCGGGCTTCGCCCAGCCGACCACGAACAACACCGGCGGCTGGACGCTGAGCGCCATCACCTACACCTACGGCGGACGAATCGAGAAGGAGCAGGACGGCTCGTTCGTCCCGGCCTTCACCGAGGGGCCCACCCAGCGGGCGCTGGAGTGGCTGGCCGCCATGCGGTGGCAGGACAAGTCGATGGGCACCCAGCACCTGCGCAACGCCGGGGATCTGCAGCAGGACTTCGCCGCCGGAAAGATCGGCATGATGGTCGCCACGCCCAGCACCTACGGTGACCATGTCACGAAGTTCAACGGAGACCCGAAGCTGTTCGGGGTCGCCGCGCTGCCCTCGGCCGGCACGCTGGCCACCCTGACCGGCGGTTCCATGGCAGTGGTCAATCCCAAGGCGAGCGCCGCCCAGCGCGAGGCCGCCGTGAAGTGGATCGACCACTACTACCTCCGCCCGCGCTACGACACCACCGTCGCCGCTCAGCGGGCGCAGGCGGACGCCTCCGACAAGGTCCCCGTGGGCATGCCCCGGGTCCCGTTCTACTCGGCCGCGGTCTCCGGTCCCATCCAAGAGGTCGAGCGCAAGAACGCGAACGTCCCGCTGGACAACTTTAAGCCGTACGAGCAGGGCGTGGCGGCGCAGCAGTTCATGACCGAACCCCCGGTCGCGGCGCAGGATCTGTACGCCGCGCTGGACACCGCCCTGCAGGCGGTTCTCACCCGGGCCGGCGCCGACATCGCCGCGGAACTTCGCAAAGCCGAGGAGAAGGTCCAGCCCGCCCTGGAACGGGCACAGCAGTGACCATGCTCAACCGTCTGGACCGGTCGTCGCCTGCGACAACCGGAACCAATGCCCCGCCGTCCGGGCCGCAACCGGCCCGGACGGCAGGTCGGGCCGCGTCGGGACGCCGCCGGCCAACCTGGAGGCGTCACCCGCGACGGGGGTCCGGGTTGGCCGCGGGACTGTTTCTGCTCCCGACGCTGCTGGTGTTCGGCGTCTTCGCCTGGTGGCCCATCGCGCGAAGCGTCCAGCTGAGCCTGCAGTTCACCAACCTCGTGGACCCGGCTGTCTGGGTGGGGCTGGATAACTACGCGAACCTCTTCGCCGACCCGCTGCTGTGGACCACGGTGCGCAACACCGTCTGGTTCGTCGTCCTGGCGCTGCTGTTCGGCTACCCGCTGCCCCTGGTGATGGCCGTCGTGATCTCGGAGGTCCGCCGCCTGGGCGGCCTGTTCCGGGTGCTGGTCTATCTACCAGTGGTCATCCCACCGGTCGTCGCCGTGCTCATGTGGAAGTGGTTCTACGACACCGAGTTCGGCCTGTTCAACCAGGTTCTCACCGCCGTGGGGCTCGGCCCGATGCCGTGGCTGCAATCCACCGCGACCGCCATGCCCAGCCTGGTGCTGGAGGCGACCTGGGCGCACGCCGGCAGCACCGTGCTGATCTATCTTGCCGCCCTGAGTTCCGTCCAGACCGAGCTCTACGAGGCGGCCGAGATCGACGGCGCCTCCATCTGGCGGCGACTGTGGCACGTCACGCTGCCGCAGCTGCGCGCCGTGCTGCTCATCATGCTGCTGTTGCAGATCATCGGCACCTTCCAGGTGTTCACCGAACCCTTCGTGCTCACCGACGGTGGGCCCGAGGACTCGACCCTGACCATCCTGCTGTTGATCTATCGCTACGCGTTCATCAACGGCGACTTCGGCATGGCCACCGCGCTGAGCGTCCTGCTCGCCGCGGCGCTCGCCCTGCTGTCCGCGGTCTACCTGCGCCTGACCCGCACCTGGAGCACCACATGACGGCAAGCGCCGCAACCGAACCCGCGTCCTCGGCGACCCGCCGACAGCGCCGGCGCCGCCCGCAGGACGCGGGACGCGGCCTGATCTCGCATGCCGACCGCAACCGGCCGCGGGTGCGCTGGACGCTTCGCGTGGTACAGGCCGTGTTCCTGGTCGGTGCGGTGATCGTCGGGCTCGGCCCGCTGCTGTGGACGGCCAAGGGTGCCATCTCGCCCACCCAGGAGATGCTGCAGGACCCGCTCCGACTCTGGCCGTCGGCTCCCCAGTGGGGGACCCTGGCCTCCGCCTGGGCGGAACTGCGGGTCGGGCACTACCTGCTCAACACCGTGGTGCTGGTGGCCGGATCGTGGCTGGTGCAGCTCACCGTGGCGACCACCGGCGCGTTCGCCCTGTCGGTCCTGCGCCCGCGCTACGGCCGTTTCGTCTACGCGGCGGTGCTCGCCACGCTGTTCATTCCCGGCACCGTGTCGCTCGTGGCTCTCTACCTGACGGTGCTGGATCTCCCGGTCACCGGCGGCTCCATCGCCAACACCCCATGGGCCGTCTGGCTGCCCGCCGGCGCGCACGCCTTCAACGTCCTGATCATGAAGCAGTTCTTCGACGCGCTGCCCCACGAGCTGTTCGAGGCCGCGCAGGTCGACGGCGCCGGGCCGGTACGGCTCTTCTGGCGGATCGTCATGCCCATGTCCCGGCCGATTCTGGCCGTCGTCTCGCTCCTGGCGATCATGAGCGCCTGGAAGGAGTTCCTCTGGCCGATGATCGCCATCGCCGACACCGAACGCCAGCCGTTGGCCGTCGCGTTGCCGCGGTTGGCCGAGGTGGCCGAGCAGAACCAGGTCATCGCCGGCATGTTCATCGCCACCGTCCCACCGCTCCTGCTCTTCCTGGTCTTTCAGCGCCACATCGTCCGTGGTATCGGCTTCACCGGTCTGAAGGGGTGACATCGCCATGACCATGAAGGCCGTCCGTCTGGGTTTCGCGCTCGTCCCAGCGCTCGTCGCTCCGCTCCTCGCGGTGCCGATCGCCCAGGCGGATGCCACCACCCGCATCACCACCGGAAGTTACGTCTACGACCAGCCCACCAACGGCGGTGCGGCAAGCGACCTCGGCAAGAGTGGGCTGATCTCCTACGCGCGAGGAGCGCTGGGGGACGGCGCCACCACCACGACCGCCCAGTGGGTCGGCAACGGGCAGCTGACGTACAAGGACGTCTCCGTCGTCCTCGACCTGTACCGCGACTACCCGCTGGGGCAGCTCACGGTGACCAGCAACGCTCCCAACCGCTACTACGGCATCAGGTCCATCTCCATCCGGACCCGCGCCGAGGCCGAGCCCGACTTCACCTCCGTGCATGCCCAGAGCTGGTACGGCACCTCGACTCCGCTGCCAGAAGGCGTCCCGCTGAACCACACGACCTCGGTGGACCTCGCCGACCGGCGGGCCAGATTCGTCATCATCAAGATCACGCGCGGGCACGAGTGGCAGCACATGCCTCTCACGGAGGTCACCGTCACGGCCGGCGCCGGCGAGCCGGGAGCCGACCCAGCCCTGCCGCTGAACGCCGACCAGCTGCGCGCCGAGATCGCCAAGCCGGTCACGCAGATCCCCCGCCCCGGCATGGCCGACGTCGGCAACTACCACGCGAGCACCAAGCCCGACGACGGTGCTCCGGACAACGCCGGCGGCGTCACCGGCTTCCGCTACGGCCAGCTGTTCAACCGGGATGCCGGCAGCGGCGCGGGATGGCGTGGCCGCGCGGACGCGCCGAAGAACGTCACGGTCGTCTTCGACCTGCTCAACGACTTCCCCCTGGACCGGATCAGGATCTTCAGCAGGGCGCCGAACCAGTTCTGGGGTTTCGACGAGATCAACGTGACCTATCGCGCCGAGGCGAGCGCCACCTATCGCGTCGCGAGCCGCGCCAGCCGCGCCCGGACCGAGCTGGACTATCAGCTCGACATCCCCGTGGCGAACGCGACGGCCCGGTTTGTCCGGATCGAGATGGTGCGACAGAACCAGTATCTGCACCTCCCACTCTCCGAGATCGAATTCGTCCAGGGCAGCGGGCCGGTCGGCGCGAACCCCGGCCCTCCCTTACCGCTGGCGGGTCTGCAGCAGGAGCTGACGCGATACACGCGGCTGGCGGATGAGTACGGCCAGTATCTCTACCAGGACTGGCCGGGCAAGGTCACGTCGGACGAACAGCTGCGCCAGGAGTACCGCGACGAGGCGGCGCGGCTGGCCGACGTACGGCGCGACACCGCCACCTACGACCGCTACGGCGGCGTCAGGGCACTGGGGGACCACGGCGCCGCGGGGTTCTTCCGGCTGGAGAAGGTCAACGGCAGGTGGTGGTTCGTCACACCTGACGGGCACCTGTTCTTCCTCAAGGGCGTCGACTCCGTCTCCGACGAGGAGTGGGGGTACGGCACCGTCCACCGCAACGCCGACGGCAGCCCGCGTGACGTGTTCGACGCACTGCCCGATCCGCGGCTCTACCCGGGTGCCTACGCCACCACCGAACGCGGGCACGTCGTCAGCTTCGTCAAGGCCAACCTGACGCGTAAGTACGGTCAGGACTACGGCGACCGCTGGCGGGACATCACCACCCGGCGCCTGCTCGACTGGGGGTTCAACGCCCTGAGCAAGTGGGCGGCCGACCCGGCGTTGGAGTTCCCGCACATCGACCAGGTCACCGCGCCGCCGGACGCGATCCGGGTGCTGTGGGGCATCGACCCGTTCGACCCGGAGTTCCGCGCCAAGCTCGACCGGCACATCGACATCAAGAGCAAGAAGAACGACCCGTGGCTGATCGGGTACTTCTTCGACAACGAGCGGGGCTGGAACCGCGATGTCGTCGCGGAGGTGCTCCGGAGCCCCTCGAGCCTGCCCGCCAAGCGTGCGTTCGCGAGCTACCTCGCCGACGCGTACGGCGGGGACCTCAACCGGGTCAACGCGATGCTGGGCACGAACGCGGAGTCCTTCGACGCCCTCGCCGACCTGCGACTGGATGTGGCGAGGCTGCCCGCCGCGGACCTCAACGGCTTCATCACCCGGGCGTCAGAGGTCTACTACTCCACCGTTCGGGCGGCGATCCGCAAGCAGGACCCGCACCACCTGTTCCTCGGATCCGCGCTGGTGCCGACCTGGCGCACCAGCCTGGAGTGGAACGTCGGCGGGCTGGACCACCTGGACGCGATCTCGCTCGACGTGTACGGCGACAACGCCAACTACCTGACCGAGTACGAACCGTACGACAAGCCCGTGGTGAATCTGGAGTACTCCTTCAACACCCACGACCGGGGGATGCGCGCGATCAACGCCGCGGCCAGGTCGGCCACCGTCGCCGAGCGGGGGACCAAGTACCGCTCCTTCGTCGAAGCCCAGGCCACGAGCCCGGTGTTCGTCGGCTCGGGCTGGTTCGTCTACTACGACCAGGCGGTCACCGGCCGGCCCGGCGACGGCGAGAGCTTCAACTTCGGCCTGCTCAACCAGCAGGACCAGCCGTACACCGAGATGACCGAGGTCATGGCCAGCACCAACGACACGTTGGAACTGGTGCACCGGTACGGCTCGATCGACCTGACCGCTACCGCCGTCGCCGAGACCATCACACGGCTGGAACCCGTGCGCCTGGGCTCGACGCGGCTTCCGATGCCGCAGCGATCGGACCGGTTCGTCGTCTCGGTCGCCTGGTCGAGCCGGCCCGACGTCATCGACCTGTCCGGCGCGGTGCGCCACCGGCCGGTGCCGACGGTCGTGCGGTTGGTGCTGCGCGTGACGAAGGTCGCCGACGGCAGCGTCGCCGTGACCGAGCCGCTGGCGGTCCGCGTCGACGGCACCCGAACCGATCCGAGCTGATCCGGCTGCCGCTGGGGCACCGGAGCCGCTGCCCCAGCAGCCGCCTCCACCGACCCCGTCCCGACACGAAGGGAACGCCGTTGACTGGCAATGCTCTCGATGGAGTCATGTCCTTCCCGGTCACCGCCTTTCAACCCGACGGCACCCTGAACCTGGCCGCGTACCGGGTGCACGTCGAGGATCAGGTGGCCGCGGGGCCGGCGGCGATCTTCGTGGCCTGTGGCACCGGGGAGTTCTTCTCCCTCGACGTCGAGGAGTACGGCCAGGTGGTCCGGGCAGCCGTGGAAGCGGCCAACGGGAGACGGCCGGTCTTCGCCGGCGTCGGCTACGGCACCACGTTGGCGATCCGGCTGGCCCGGCTGGCCGAGGAAGCGGGCGTGCAGGGCCTGCTCATCCTGCCCCCGTACCTGGTCCACGCGCCGCAAGAGGGGCTCGTGGCGCACTACCGGGCGGTGGCCGCCGCCACCGACCTTCCCGTCATCGTCTACCAGCGCGACAACGTACGCCTGACGCCACAGGCCGCGGCGGAACTCGTTGCCGTGCCCAACGTCGTCGGCCTGAAGGACGGCCTCGGTGACCTCGACCTGTTGCAGCGGATCAGCGGCGCCATCAGGGACGCGCGCCGTGCGGACCCGTCGATCGCCGACCCGGTGCTGTTGAACGGGTTGCCCACCGCGGAGATGACGGCGCTGGCCTACTGGGGGATCGGAGTCCGGTCGTACTCCAGTGCGGTGTTCTGTTTCGCACCGGACATCGCGCTGGCCTTCAACAAGGCACTGCGGGCCGGCGACCTCACCCTCGTCGAGGCGTACCTCGATGGTTTCTTCCGGCCGCTGGTGGAGCTGCGCGCCCGCGGTGCCGGCTACGCGGTTTCGCTGGTCAAGGCAGGAGTGCGGTTGGCCGGCTTCGAGGTCGGCCCGGTGCGTCGACCACTGACCGATCCGAGACCCGAGCACGTGCGGCAGTTGCGGGACATCATCGCGGCGGGCCGGGTGATCGGTTGATGGCGGGCCTCACCTTCGACTTCACCGGCGCCCGGGTACTCGTCACCGGCGCCGCCGGACTCCTCGGCGGCGCCTGCGCCCGCGCCTTCCGCGACGCCGCCGCGCAGGTCGTCGCCACCGACCTGAAACCGGCGGAGATCCCCGGCACCACCTTCGTCGTCGGCGACCTCACCGAGGACACGTTCCTGGACCGGCTCCACGCCGATGCGGGTCCGCTCGACATCCTCGTCAACTGCGCGGCCGTCACGCACCAACTGATGGACTTCTGCGACACGACGGGCGCCATGCTCGACGAGCAGTACGCCGCCAACCTGCGGCCGGTGCACGGCTTGTCCGCCCGGGCCGCCCGCGACTGGCGTCGGCTCGCCCGTCCCGGCGTGATCGTCAACTTCTCCTCCCCGGGCGCCGTGCGGGCGCATCCGGACCAGAGCCTTTACGACGCGACCAAGGGCGCCATCGAGGCGCTGAGCCGCGCGATGGCGGTCGAACTCGGGCCGTACGGCATCCGCGTCAACTGTGTCGCGCCGGCGTCCATCGGTGAAGCGGGCGACATCCGTCGGGACACGCCGTTGCGCGACGCCGTCACGCCCGACGATGTCTGTGACGCCGTGCTGTTCCTCGCCTCGCCCGCCGCCCGACGGATCACCGGCACCGTGCTCGCCGTCGACTCCGGACTCTCCGCCCAACTGAGGACTCCCTGATGCGTGTGACGAATGTCGTGGTCACTCCAGTCGCCTTTCGCGATCCTCCGCTGCTCAACGCCGTCGGAGTCCACCAGCCGTACGCGCTGCGCACGGTGATCGAGGTCAACACCGAGGACGGGGTGACCGGCCTCGGTGAGACGTACGGCGACGGGCCGGTGGTGGCCGGGCTGCGCGCGGTCGCCGCCCGGATGGCCGGCCTGGACGTGTTCGACCTCGCCGGACTGCGCCGGCTGGTGCGGCAGGCCACCACCGTCGCCGCCGGCACCGGGCGGTCCGAACTGGACGGCCGGTCGAGGGCGGCCGAGGTGCTGTACTCGACCTTCGAGGTGGCCCTGCTGGACGCCCAGGGCAAGGCGCTCGGGCGGCCGGTGGTGGACCTGCTCGGCGGACGGGTCCGCGACGAGGTTCCCTACAGTGCCTACCTGTTCTACAAGTGGGCGTCGCACCCGGATGGACCGGAGGACGACTGGGGGCCGGCGCTCGACCCGGACGGTATCGTCGCCCAGGCCAAGCGGATGGTGGGGGAGTACGGCTTCACGGCGATCAAGGTGAAGGCCGGCGTCCTCCCTCCGGAACAGGAGTGCGCGACGATCCACGCCCTGGCCGACGCATTTCCCGGCGTGCCGCTTCGGATCGACCCGAACACCGCCTGGTCGGTGCCCACCGCCGTCGAGGTAGGCCGGCGGCTTGCCGGCGTGCTGGAATACCTGGAGGACCCGACCCCGGGCATCGCGGGGATGGCCGCCGTGGCCGCCCAGGTCGAGATGCCGTTGGCGACGAACATGTGCGTCGTCGCCCGCGAGCACCTACCGCCGGCGATCGCGCAGCGCGCGATCGGGGTGCTCCTGTCCGACCACCATTTCTGGGGCGGGCTGCGCCACACCCAACAGCTCGGCGAGCTGTGCGACATCTTCGACATCGGGCTGTCGATGCACTCCAACAGCCATCTCGGGATCAGTCTGGCCGCGATGACCCACGTGGCAGCCGCCACCGAGCACCTGACGTACGCGTGCGACACCCACTACCCGTGGAAGACCGAAGACGTGGTGGAGCCCGGCCCGCTGCGCTTCGAAGGCGGGTCCGTGCGGGTGCCGAGCGGCGCCGGCCTCGGTGTCACTCTCGATCGAGACGCCCTGGCCCGGCTGCACGAGCAGTGGCGCCGCAGCGGCATCCGCACGCGCGACGACGTCACCCCGATGCGTACGGTGCAGCCCGAGTGGACCGGCGCCCTGCCCCGATTCTGACCCCTCAGGGAGGCAACCAGTGACAGCGACAATCCCGCCCGGCAGGCAGGTGCTGTTCATCGGTGACAGCATCACCGACGCCGATCGGGACCGGCACCATGCCGAGGACCTGGGCCGCGGGTACGCCATGATGGCGTCAGCCTGGTTCACCGCCCGGCATCCGCAGCACCGTGTCACGTTCCGCAACCGCGGTGTCAGTGGCGACCGAGTCCGGGACCTACGCGCCCGGTGGGACACAGACTGTTTGCAGCTCGCGCCGCAGGTGGTGTCGGTGCTGATCGGCATCAACGACACCTGGCGCCGGTACCGGCACGGTGATCCCACCAGCGTCGACGAGTTCGCGCGTGACTACCGGCAGATCCTCGAGCTGACCCGGCACACATGCTGCGGCTGACGACGATCACCCATCTGGTTGACCGGTTGACCGCCGCGGGGCTGGTGCCGGGCGCGACTACCGGCTCGCCGGTTGGCGGGTCACGTCCCCGCTGGTGCCGGGCCTGTTGAAGTGCAGCAGCGTCTCGTCGAGGTAGCAGTACGCCCAGTCCTCGCCGGGCTCCACCGACGCGGCGATCGGGTGGCCGTGCTCGCGGTGGTGTCGGGACGCGTGCCGTTCGGGAGAGGAGTCGCAGCAGCCGACGTGGCCGCAGGACAGGCAGATGCGCAGGTGAACCCAGGAGGTGCCGGCCCGGAGACACTCCTGGCAGCCGGGGGAGCTGGGCAGGACCGGGGTGATCGCGTCGACGTGCGGGCAGGCCGTGCCCGGGTCGGGCCGCCAGGCGACGATGTCGTTCACGTCGACCCTGGTCGGGCCGGACGCCCGTCCGTTGGTGAGTCCGGCGAAGACCGCGTCGTTGAGGGCTGCCCGGCTCGCCCGGGTGGACTCCACCAGCGTGTCGGCGCCGGCCGCGGCCAGGGCGTCGAGGTCCACGGGCTCGTCGACCCGTACCACGATCTGCGGTCCGGGGGCGAGGGTCCGCACGACGGCGGCGATCCGTTGGGCGGTCTCCGGGTCGTCCTCGGGGATCACCACCATCCGGGCACGTGACACCCCTGCGCGCTCCAGGGTGTGCTGCCGGGCGGAGTCGCCGCGCAGCACCTCGTGGCCCTCGGCCTCGGCCTCCGCGGCGCCGTCGGGGTTGAGGGTGACGATGACGAACGGAACGTCGGATCTGGCCAGTTCGGTGGCGAGTGTCCGGGTGGTGGGGCCGTATCCGCTGATGATGACGTGGTCGCGCGGCCCGTCGCCGTCGGTCTCCACCACGGTCGGCTTTGCCGCGCCCTGCGCCGCCGGGCGTTCCCGCCGCTCGGCCACGGCACCGAGCCGGCGGCCTGCGGCGCCGAGCCACGGGGTGGCGGCCATGAGCAGCACGGTCGCCGCCACGAACGCCTGCGAGCCGTTCTCGCCGAGGCCGGCGGGGGAGAGCCCGGCGTCCCGGCCCACCCGCTCGAGCACGAACGAGAACTCGCCGACCTGTGCGATCAGCAGGGACAGGCCGGCGACTACCGCTGGTCGGATCCGGAGCACGGCCGCCGACGCCGCCGTGGCGACGCTCTTCACCAGCAGGATGCCGGCCACACCGGCCGCCACCAGCGGCAGGTTGCCGAGCAGGAAGCCGAGGTCGAGCAGCATGCCGACCGAGACGAAGAAGGTCGCCGAGAAGAGAATCTGCAGGGGGAGGATCTCGCCGAGGGCGTGTTCGGAGTGGCGGCTCTCGCTGACCACCATGCCGGCGAGGAACGCGCCGAGCGAGACGCTCACCCCGGCGAGGCTGGTCAGATACGCGGTGCCGAAACAGATCGCGATGACCGTCAGCAGGAACACCTCGGGCGAGCAGGCCCGGGCGACCACCTCAAGCAGGCGCGGCATGATCCAGCGGGCGACGACGAGTACGACCGCGACGATCCCGACGGCCGTGCCGAGGGCGCTGGCGATGTTCAGCGGCGAGCCGCCCGCGCCACCCAGCATCGGCACGAGCAGCACCATCACCACGATCGCCAGATCCTGGAAGATCAGGTAGGCCAGGGCGGTCCGGCCGGTGCCCGTCTGCGTCTCGCCCCGGCTGCCGAGCAGTCGCAGCACGATCGCCGTGGACGACAGCGACACCAGGAACCCGGTGAAGACCCCCACCTGCCAGGACACCCCGAACAGCGCCAGCACCGCCGTCGCCACGCCCACGGTCAGCGTGACCTGAAGGCCGCCACCGATGACGATCAGCCGCCACATGGTCGCCAGCCGGGTGAGCGAGAACTCGACGCCGATGGTGAACAGCAGCAGGATCACGCCGACCTCGGCGGCCACGTCGATGGCCTCCTGGCTACGCACCAGGCCCAGTGCGTGCGGGCCGATGGCCACCCCGGCCAGGAGGAAACCGACAATCGGTACGGTTCGTATCCGGGTCGACAGGTAGCCGATCATTGCCGCGGCCAGTAGCAGCGCGACGATCTCGGCGAGGAACGCGGGCGGGCCGCCCCCTGCCTCGCTGGCCAGTACCGCAGGGATGTGCACGCCGGAATGCTAGCCGGCGGTCGCGGGTGCGGGACGCGGGCGACCGGCGGGCCGCACGCCGTGGGTCGGGGCGCGCCGGCCGGGCGCGGGCACGGCGGACTGTCACGCAACTGTCATATGTCTGCGCGGTGACCGCCAATCCCCGCCGGCAGGCTGTGAAGCCGGCCGGACCCGGACAGCGGAAGGGTGGCGGAGGAGAGGACAAAAGGATGACTGTCGTTCCGGACGACAACCTCATGACCCTGATCTGCGATACCTGCGGCGACACCATCACCAGCACGGCGTGCGTGCTGCCCGACGCCGAGGTGGTCTGGACGCTGGTGGCCGAGCACGGCTGGAGCGGGTCCCCGTTCGCCACCGGCCCGCACCGCTGCCCCCACTGCAGCCTGCTGCCCCCGTCGGCTGGCGGCCCGGCGCGCGGCGACGGCGACGAGCCCGGCGGCATCCTCGGCATCGACCACCTCGGCGGGGCCACCGTCGTCACCACCGCCGGCGACATCGACCTCGACACCAGCGAGACGCTGCGCACCGCCCTGCGCCACGCGGCGGAGATGGGCGGACACGTCGTGGTCGACCTCACCCGGGCGCACCTGATCGACTCCACCGGTCTGGGCCTGCTGGTACGTGCCCACCGCGACGCCCGCGACCGCGGCGTCATCCTGTGCCTGGCCGCCCCGTCACGATTCATCCGTACCGTCCTGCACACCATGCGCCTCGATGGCGTCTTCTCGATCTACGACAGCCGTCACGACGCGCTCACCCACCTGTCCGCCGGGCTGGCCACCGCCACCACCGCGGAGGTGGGCGACCCCCGGCAGCTCACCGACTCGCGGCAACCCCGCCCCTGACGCCACCCCGAACCCGCATCATGAGCATGGAACCGAACGTGGAGAGAACTGTGGCGTCCCTGTCGATCACGACAACCACCCTGTCAGCGGGCATCGTGGTGCTGCTCATGCGCGGGACCATGCGCCGCGGCGACATCGACACCTTCCGCGACGCCCTCACCCGCGTGCAGCGCACCCGCCCCCGGGAGGTGCAGCTCGACTTCTCCGGCCTGGTCGACGTCGACGCCGGCGCCGCCGCGGCCGTCACCGCCGCCGCCCTGGAGGCCCAACGCACCGGCACGGCCGTGACCGTGGTGCGGGCGTCCGAGGCGGTACGCCGAGGCATGACGGTCGCCGGAGGAGCGGACATGCTGCGCTGACCCCGTGCGAGCCCCGGTCACGCCCACCCGGCTGCACGGGGTGCCGTCGGCGTCCAGGCCGGCGTGGGGTGGGGATCACCATCTCGGTCCAGAGGCGCCGAGGTCGCCGCGGTTGATGCGGGCGGCCACGCGTACGGGGGTCGGGGAAACCTCGGATCGCGTGGCAGGATATCGACCATGACGAGCGACAAGCAGGTGAAGGCCAGCCACCGCAGCACCCCGACGAGCGGCGAATTCCGCGCTTTCATCGCCTCCGGATGGGCCAGCCGGAGTGCGGCACCTGTCCCACGCGCAGAGGTCGCGGATTACGCGGCCCGTCGCCGGGCGGTCCTGTCACGGCGGTTCCCGGGCGAGCGTCTCGTCATCCCTGCCGGCGGCCTCAAGGTGCGCAGCAACGACACGGACTATCCGTTCCGGCCACACACGGCCTTCGCCTACCTGTCCGGTCTGGGCGCCCACAGCGAGCCGGACAGCGTCCTGGTGATGGATCCGAAGCCCGGGGGCGGCCACGAGGCGGTCCTGTTCTTCCGGCCGCTCGCCCCGCGCGACAGCGAGGAGTTCTTCGCCGACGCCCGGTTCGGCGAGTTCTGGGTCGGGCCACGCCCCACGGTCCAGGACGTCGAGTCCCAGCTGGGCATCAGCGCCCGTCACATCGACTCGTTCCCCGATGTCCTGGCAAAGGATGCCGGCGCCACCCAGGTGCGCGTCGTCCGCCCGGCCGACGGACAGGTGGCCCACCTCGTCGACCAGACCCGGGCCCAGGCGGAGGTGTCCGCGTCGGTGGCGCAGCAGCACGAGGCAGACGAGGAGCTGGCCCGCTACCTGTCGGGAATGCGGATCGTCAAGGACGAATGGGAGATCGGCGAGATGCGCAGGGCGATCGCCGCCACCCACCAGGGTTTCGAGGCGATCATCCCCGGGCTGCCCGAGGCGGTCCGCAAGGGCCGCGGTGAGCGGTGGGTCGAGGGTCTCTTCGGCCTGTACGCGCGGCACGAGGGCAACGGGGTCGGGTACGAATCGATCTGCGCGTCCGGGGACCACGCCAACACCATCCACTGGACGCGGAACACCGGCCAGGTCCGCGAGGGGGACCTCATCCTGGTCGACGCGGGGGTGGAGGTCGATTCCCTGTACACCGCCGACATCACCCGTACCCTTCCGGTGACCGGCCGCTTCACCGAGGTGCAACGGAAGATCTACGAAGCGGTCCTGGAGGCGCAGGAAGCCGGCATGGCAGCGGTGAAGCCGGGCAACAAGTTCAGTGACATCCACGCCGCCGCGAACCGGGTCATCGCGCAGCGGCTGCACGACTGGGGGCTGCTGCCGGACGGGGTGACGCTCGAACAGACGCTGGACCCCGAACATGGCGCCTGGCATCGGCGGTGGATGGTCCACGGCACGTCCCACCACCTCGGCATGGACGTGCACGACTGCCAGCTGCTGCTGCGTCAGGAGTACATGGACGGCGAGCTGAGGCCCGGCATGATACTCACCGTCGAACCCGGTCTCTACTTCAAGGCGGACGACCTGTTGGCGCCGGAGGAGTTCCGCGGCATCGGCGTCCGTATCGAGGACAACGTCCTCGTCACGGAGGACGGTCACGAGAACCTGTCGTCGGCCATGCCGCGCACCGTCGACGACGTCGAGGCGTGGATCGACCGGGTGCAGTCCGGTGCGGGTGCGTGAGCGCACGTCAGGCCGACCGGCCGGCACGCGCTGAGGCGGGCCGCCACCGGAGCGCCGCCCCCATCCGGTCGGCGTGATCCGCTGACGCCGGTCGGGCGCCGGCATCCGGTGTCCGACCGGCGGTGGCATGACGCGAACCGGCAACCCCACTGGACGGCGGCGCGATGCTGTCCGGCGTCCCCGCCGTGCGGGGAATGGCCCCGGCTGACCGCCACCGGCGCCGTCGGGGAATGGTTCAGCGGCCGGGCGGACCCGGTGCTGCGGTCCGAACGGCCCCGCACGCCGAGGTGAGCCGGAGCGGCCCCTGGTGCGACGGCACCCGGGTGTGGACTGTCGCGAGAGCGACGCAACTTGCACCTCCGAGCACCGTCAATATCTGGTACCGTCAATGCCGGCGGGCCGTTGTGGCTGGCAGGAGTGACAACGTCTGCATTGTCGGAAATGAATGTCGACGGGGGCGCTTTCGATTACTGCGTCGAGACTTCTGAGATCAACCACATGTCCGATTGCTGCTCGACGGTGCAGCACCGTGCGGCCGAACAGACCTTGTCGAATGGTTTCCGGTCGCACCGCGAGCCGTCGGCCGCCGGGCGTTTTGCTTTCTCCTGAACCACCGACAGCGACGGTCTGAGGGCAGCCGCACCGGAGTGGGGCGGGCTGGCCCGTCCGGGCCGCCACCCCGGTCCGACACGGATGGACAGCCCCGGCGGCGGCGATCCGGGATGCATCCAGGCGCCGCTGGTGCCGGCATGCCTGCTCGCCACGGTCGCTGCCGACGTCGCTGCGCGCAGATCGAACGGTGAGGACAACGCACATGAGAACCCGCGATCCGGATGCCCGGCGCCACCCGTCCCGCACCCACACATCCCTCGCTCGGCGTCCGCAGATCTGCCGGTTCCGGTCCCGCCGAGGCGCGCCATGAGTCCCACCGCGGGCGCGACCGCCGGGCTGGACCTCGCCCAGCCCGTCACCGTCGCCGTCATCGGCACCGGGGCGATCGGCCAGGACCTGATCAGCAAGATCGATCGATCACCCGCGTTGGACTGCCGGCTGGTGGCCGGGCGCAACCCGGGCTCGCCCGGCCTGCGGCACGCCGAGCGGTTCGGCTACCCCGCCAGCACAGCCGGGATCGAGGCCGTCCTGGCGGCTGAGCGCCCGTTCGACGTCGTGTTCGACGCCACCAGCGCGGCGTCCCACCGCCACCACTGGCGGCTGCTGGAGCCGCTGGGCACGCTGGCGGTCGACCTGACGCCCAGCGGTGTCGGGCGGATGATGGTGCCGACCGTGACCGGGGTGGAGGTGGCGACCGGCCGCAACATCAACCTGATCAGTTGCGGCGGTCAGGCGTCCATCCCCGTCGTGCACGCGCTCGCGACGCGCTTCCCCGTGGCGTACGTCGAGGTCGTCTCGACGGTGGCCAGCGACATCGCGGGCCGCGCGACCAGGCTGAACCTCGACGAGTACGTGGCGACCACCGAACAGGCCATCACGACGTTCTCCGGGGTGTCCGACGTCAAGGCGATCCTCAACATCAGTCCGGCGGTGCCGCCGGCGACCTTCCGGACAGCCGTCCATGCCCGGATCCCCGGCGGTGACATCGCCGCGCTGCGCGCGGCGGTCGACGAGGCGGCCGAGCGGGTGCGCTCCTTCGCCCCCGGGTACGCGGTCACCGCCTGCACGGTCCTCGACGACCGGGTGACGGTCGCTCTGCAGGTGCTGGCCCACAGTGATGTCCTGCCGCCGTACGCCGGGAATCTCGACATCATCAATTCCGCCGCCGTCCTGGCCGCCGAGCAGCACGCGGCCCGGCTGGACCGGTCCAGGCGGGCGGAGGTGGCCGGATGAAGAAGGTCGTGATCCACGACCCGACGCTGCGGGATGGCCAGCACGCGGTCCGCCACCAACTCGGAACGGCTGCCCTGCGCCGCTACGCGCAAGCAGCGGACGCGGCGGGGATTCCGGTGGTGGAGGTCGGCCACGGCAACGGCCTCGGCGCCTCCTCGCTCCAGGTCGGGCAGGCCGCGGTGGGCGACGACGAGATGCTGTCGACGGTCCGGGAGGCGCTCCGGCGCAGCCGGATGGGCGTCTTCATGCTGCCTGGCTGGGGCACTTCCGCCGACCTCCGGCGAGCCATCGCCCACGGCGCCGACGTCATCCGCATCGGGGTGCACGCCACCGAGACGTCGCTGGCCGAGCGCCACCTGGGCGTCCTGCGCGACGCCGGCGCCGAGGCGCACTGCGTGCTGATGATGAGCCACATGGCGTCCCCCGAGGAGCTGGCCGAGCATGCCGCGCGGGCCGTCGGGTACGGGGCGCAGGCGGTGGGAATCATGGACTCCGCCGGTCACTTCCTGCCCCCGGACGTCACCGCACGGATCACCGCGATCGTCACGGCGGTCGGCACCACCCCGGTGATCTTCCATGGGCACAACAACCTCGGCATGGCCGTCGCCAACTCGGTGGCCGCGGCCGACGCCGGGGCCCTGATCATCGACGGCTGCGCCCGCGGCTTCGGCGCCGGGGCGGGCAACACCCAGCTCGAGGTGCTGGTGCCGGTGCTGGAACGCAGCGGGTTCGCGACCGGCATCGACCTGTACGCGCTCCTCGACGCCGCTGACCTCGCCGAGCGCGAACTCATGCCCACCCCACCGGTGACCGCGTCGATGAGCATCGTAAGTGGCCTGGCGGGGGTGTTCTCCGGATTCAAACACCGGGTCGTCGAACTCTCCGCACCCGCCGGCGTCGACCCGCGCGATGTCTTCTTCGAACTCGGTCGGCGGCAGGCCATCGCCGGGCAGGAGGACCTGATCGTGGACGTGGTGGCGGAGCTGAGCGCACGCCCGGCCATCGGGTGACCGGGCGCGTGACCCGCCCTTCAGTTAGTGAGGACAGACGAGATGGCAGTTTCGGACGCAGTGACTGAGCCGGACGGATCCGCGGGCGTGCCGGTTGCCCGCATGTCCTTCGACGAGTTCATGGCCGTCGGCCCCGGCGGCCTGTTCAAGGCAGACGTGCCCGTGGTGATCGCGCTGCCGCGCAGCGTGCAGGGGCTCGGCAGGGAGGGCGTGGCAGCCCGCCTGGCCGACATGACCGTCACCCTGTTCACCGAGCCGGGCGACAAGAACCACCCCGGGCGCTGGGAGACCCGAGACATCAAGCTTCGCGAGTTCTTCGCGGACGAGCGCCACCTGACCAGCCCGGACACCTGGCACCGGGTGGTGTCGAACATCCGCAACAGCCCGGCCGACGTGAACGCCGTCATCGGCTTCGACGCGGAGAAGTTCTTCGGCTACAACAACACGTTGTACGCGGCGAACCTGTGGATCAGCCACTGCGGCGTGTTCACCAAGAACCACTTCGACGAGTTCGAGAACTTCAACATCGCGCTGGAGGGCCGCAAGCGGTTCATCATCGCCCCGCCCGGCTCCCGTGAGTACTACCCCAGGTCGGTGCTGCGCGGGTTCGGGGACAAGTCCCAGGTGTTCGATCTCGACAACGTCGACCTGGCGCGGTACCCGAGGCTGGCGCCCAAGCTCGCCCAGCGCCGGGACTTCGTCCTCGAACCGGGCCACATGCTCTACCTGCCGCTCGGCTGGTGGCACCAGGCCGAGTCGCTGGACGAGATGAACATCAACGTCAACTTCTGGCTGAAGTCGAAGAAGATCCTCCGCAGGCCGCACGTGCTCGGCGTGGCGCTTTACACGTACGCCTACCGGAGGGTCAAGGGTGTCTACAGCTACAAGCCCACCGAGGTGAACGCCTGATGAGCGAGCGCAAGACCATCACCCCCACCCACCGGTACCGCAACAACGACAAGCTCATCGGCATCGGGAACACCTTCTGGAACATGTCGGAGGAGCACGGGGTCGCCGGCATCGTCGGCGATCTCTCCGACGGCGTGTTCCGCATGGCCGACGGGCACGAGTTCGTGAACTTCACGGTCTGCTCCTACCTGGACCTGGACACCCACCCCAAGGTCATCGACGGTGCGGTCGCCGCGCTGCGCCGCTTCGGCGTGCTGGACCACTGCATCCCGCGCACCCGGGTCCAGACACCGGTGCTGCTGGAACTGGAGGAGTCGCTGGGCGAGCTGTTCGACGCGATGGTGGTCAGCGCGATCTCCACGGCGGCGGCCAGCACCGGCCTGCTGCCGCTGATCGCGTCGGGGCACCTCGGCAACGGCACCCGGCCGCTGATGGTCTTCGACAAGAACGCCCACGTGTCGATGGCCAACGCCAAGCCGAGCTGCGCCGACGAGACGGAGGTCGTCACCTGCCGCCACCACGACCTCGACTACCTCGAGGACATGTGCCGCACCTACGAACGCGTCTGCTACGTGGTGGACGGCTCGGACAGCCTCGGCGGCTACGCGCCGGTCAAGGAGCTGGCTGAGTTGCAGGAGAAGTACAACCTCCTGGTCTTCTACGACGACTCGCACTCGCTGTCCGCCTACGGCGAGCGCGGCATCGGCTACGTCCGTTCGCACTGCCCGGTGCTGGACGAGCGAACCATCACCGTCGCGACCCTGAGCAAGGGGTTCGGTGCCGGTGGCACGGCGATCCTGCTCAACGGCTTTCCCAAGGAGACGCGGCGGCTCATCGAACGCTTCGCGGGCCCGCTGGGCTACTCGCAGAAGATGAACGCCGCCGCGGTGGGTGCCGCGCTCGCCTCGGCCGAGATCCACCGCACCGAGGAGCTCCCCCAGCTCCAGGGGCGGCTGCGGTCCAACATCGCGCACTTCGACTCGCTGCTCGCGACCGAGCAGGCGGGCAGCACGTACCCGATCCGGGTGGTGCCGATGACTGACGAGACGGTCATCGGCGCGGCCCAACGGGTCTTCGCGGCCGGGTTCTACGTCTCGCCGGTGTTCTTCCCGATCGTCGCCCGCGGCACCGCCGGGCTGCGCGTGATGCTGCGCGCGGGCCAGACAGCGGAGCAGATCACCCGGCTGTGTTCCGTGCTCGTCGAGGCGGGGGCGCGCCCGGCCGCCGCACTGCCCGAGCCGGTGGCCCGATGACCGGCGCGCCACGGGCGATCCCGCGCAGCATCCTGTACACCCCGGCGCTGTCGCTGGACCGGGTCGTGAAGGGGTGGTCCTACGACGCGGACGTCCATCTGATCGACCTGGAGGACTCCGTACCGCCGGCCGAGAAGCCGGCGGCGCGCACCGTGTGCCGGGCCGCCCTGGAGAAGGCGCCGCGGCCGGCGAACATCGCCGTGCGCATGAACGAGCTCGGCAGCGTCGCGGCGGTGCAGGACCTGGTGATGCTCACCGAGTGCCCGGTGCGGCCCGGCATCGTCATGATGACGATGGTGACCTCGGCGGCAGAGGTGGCTCTGCTGCGGCGGATCCTGGCCTCGGCGGGCGCGCGTCCGGAGATCTATGTGACGGTCGAGACCGTCGAGGCGGTCACGGACATCGACGCGATCGCGCGGTCGGCCGACGGGCTGGTCCTCGGCTCGGCCGACCTGGCCGCCACGCTCGGGGTCGAGATCACCTGGGAGGCCATGCTCGCCGCCCGACAGGCGATGGCACTGGCCTGCGCCCGGCACGGCACCGCCTGCATCGACACCGCCAACTTCCGGCTCGCCGAGCCGGCGGTCCTCGCCGAGGAGACCGCCCGGGTGCGGGCACTCGGCTTCCACGGCAAGGCGACGGTGCACCCAGGCGAGCTCGACGTGATCAACCAGGCCCTGCGGCCGAACCCTGACGACCTGCGATTGGCTCGCCGGGTGGCCGAGGCCGTACGGGCGGCTAACGGCGGGATCGCCGTCCTGGACGGGAACATGGTCGGCCCGCCGTTCGCCCGGATGGCCCGCGCCGCGGTCGCGCGCGAGGACGCCTGGGCCGCCCGGTTCGGCGCCGACGGCGGTACCACATGACCGGACCGGTGCTGGTCGACGCCGCGGACATGGCTGGTACGCACCGGATGACGCGGGTCATCGACGTACTGGGGGAGATGTTCGCGGACCTGGCCGCCGGCCGGACCCGCTCCCCGGCGCGAACCGTCCTCGAGCACGGTCGCCAGCGGCTGCTGCTGGTCAGCCCCGCGATCTGGGAGCAGCGCGGCGTGGGCAGCGTGAAGATCACCACGCTCACCCCCGACAACCCGGGGCGCGGACTGCCGCTGATCCACGGGATCGTC
Source organism: Micromonospora deserti (assembly GCF_003236335.1). GTDB lineage: Bacteria > Actinomycetota > Actinomycetes > Mycobacteriales > Micromonosporaceae > Micromonospora > Micromonospora deserti. The sequence goes on along the minus strand of NZ_POUB01000017.1, from coordinate 6,230 downwards.
GCCCTCACGGACCTGGCCACGGGGCAGATCACGGCCCTTCTGGACGGTGCCGAGCTGACCGCCGTCCGCACCGGCGCGGTCGCCGCCCTGGCCACCCGGTGGTGCGCCGCCGACGACGCCGAGGACCTCGCGGTCATCGGTGCGGGGGTGCAGGCGCGCTCCCTGGTACGCGCGGTGGCGGCCGTGCGCCGGATCCGCGCCGTCCGGGTGTTCTCGCGTACCCGGGCCAGGGCGGAGGAACTCGCCGAGTGGGTCCGCGACACGTCGTCCCACCCGATCCACGCGACGGTCTGCGACACGGCGAAGGCTGCCGTCGCCGACGCGGCGATCATCTGTACGGCGACCTCGACCAGCACGAGCACTCCGGTGGTGGAAGCGGACTGGGTGGCGCCCGGGGCGCATCTCAACGTGATCGGCGGCACCCACCCGGACGCCATCGAGATCGAACCCGCCCTCCTGGGGGGCGCCATGGTCATCGTTGAGGACCGGACCGCGGCGCAGGAGGGCGCAGGTGAGGTGCGGGCCGCCCTGGCCGCCGGAACGGTCGGCGTGGACGACCTGTACGAGTTGGGCGCACTGGTGACCGGTGAGGTCCGCGCCAGCGGTCGCACCTCGGTCCTGCGTACCGTCGGAATGGCCATCGAGGACACCGCGGCGGCGGTCGCCCTCCGTGACGCGGCTGCGGACGTCAGGTAGGTCAGGAGCCCTCGCGGCAGCGGACCATGAAGGACCGTTCGAAGACGATGACCGTCTCCCCGGTGGACTTCGTGCCCGTGGTCTCCACCGTGATGATTCCCTGTCCGGGCCGGGACCGGCTCAGGCGCTTGTGGAGGATCCTGCTGGTCGCGTACAGGGTGTCTCCGACGAACACCGGCTCCCGTAGGCGGACCCTGTCCCAGCCGAGGTTCGCCACCGCCCGCGCGGACAGTGCCTGCACGGTCATCCCGCCGACCAGGCACAGCGTGATCCCGCTGTTGACCAGCGTCCGTCCGTACTCACTGCCGCTGCCGTAGTGCTCGTCGAAGTGCAGCGGATGCTGATTCATGGTGAGCAGGGTCAGCCAGGTGTTGTCGGTCTCGGAGATGGTCCGGCCCGGCCAGTGCCGGATCACCATGCCGGGCTCGAAGTCCTCGTAGTCCCCGCCGTGCTCTTCGCGATACTCGTTGCCCTGGACGTGACGCAGTGTCATGGACAAACCCTCCGTGTTGCGCGTCGGCACGCCGGCCCCGGCCTGATGCTAATCTATCGATCTTACTGTCTTGGATGGATCGGTCCGCGACGACGAGCTGGGCTGCTCGGCCCTGCACTCAGCTTCGGGGGAGCGCCAGATGGCCACGCTTGAGGATGTCGGCACCACGGGTTCGTCCGGGCACCCGTGGTTCGGCAGTCACCGCCTGACGCCGGCCGCACCGGTGGACACGATCCGCCAGATGCTGCGCCACGAACTCCGGGACACCGGCTGGCCGTACCAGAGACTCCTTCCCGCGGCGCCGATGGCGATTCCGCGCGCGTCCTACGCCGAGGTCTTCCGGGTGAGCGTCGCGCTGCTCGATCTGGTGCGCCGCACCGCCCTCGACACCGCGCCCACGACGGCCGGCAGGCTGGCGGCCTACCGCATGCCGCACAGCGAGAACCAGCTGTTCGTTCGGGACCCGTTCGTCGAGGAACGGTACGCGGACCGTGTTGTCCGGCCGGACGTCGTCATCGGGCCGGACGGGCCACAGTTCCTGGAGTTCAACGTCAGCGGCGCGCTCGGCGGCGCGGTGGAGACCCACTGCCGCCTCGAGGTGTGGCGCCAGCTCCACGCCGACGACGAGGGCAGGATCCCGTTCAGCTCGCCGAGCCCCTTCGCCGTACGCGCCGAGATGTTCAGATCACTCAGCGCCGAGCTGGCGCTGGCGCCGCGAGTGGCCATCGTCGGGAGCGCCCGGGTCGAGGGTGTGGACAGCCGATACTTCCAGATCGAGGCCGACTACTTCAACAGCCACGGCCTGACCGCGCGGTTCTTCGAGCCGGAGGAACTGCCCGAGGCGTGGGACTGCCCGGCCCGCCTGCGCTATCCCGTCGGACTGCGCAACTTCACCATCCCGGACTGGCTCGACGTCGGCCTCGACACCACGCCGGTACAGGATGCACTGGACAACGGTTGTCTGCTGGTCGGCACGCAGACGTCCACCTTCCTGCACAGCAAGCTCACCATGGGTCTGCTGTCGGAGGGGCGACCGTGGATGAGCGCGGCCGACCGCCGGTTGGTCGACAGGTACCTGCCGTGGACGCGAATCCTCTCGGACCGGAAGACCACTCGCGCCGGTGCGGAGGTCGAGCTGCTCCCGTTCGTCGTCAAGAACCGGGACCTCCTGGTACTCAAGGCGGGCCTGGGTGAGAGCGGCAAGCAGGTGGTCATCGGCCGGGAGGTCGACCAGGCGACGTGGGAGTCCGCCCTCGACGCGGCCGCCGCCGACGGCACCAGCGTGGTCCAGGACTTCGTGGCGCCGCAGACGTGCCGGGTCGCGCTGATCGCCGACGGTGCGGACGAGCCCCACGACGTCGAGGTTGCCCCGGTCCTCGGGCCGCTCCTGTTCGGCGGCCGCCCGGCCGGTCTGTTCTGTCGGTTCTACGGCGACGGCTCAGCCGGAGTCGTCAGCGCCAGAGGGGCGAGCAGCAGCTCCGACAACTGTATGGTGGCGGTCTGATCGACGGGATCGGCGGGCCGCCGCGAGCGGCGGAGACCATCCGAGCACGGCATCACCGCAGCTGGCTAACGCCTGGCGCGCAGACGCGCAGACCGCCACCGCGCCGTCGGGACGACGAGGGCGGCGGTGTGTGTCGGGGCGGAACGCGTACGAGTCGTCCGCTCCACCTCGTCCGCCTTGACACTCGCAGCGAAGGTTAGGCTAACCTAAGCGCGTGTCAGCTGAGCGAGAGCAGGTCCGGCGGGACGAGAGCCTCCGTGGCGTGGACCTGCGCCTGGGGTACCACGGGGCGGTTGTGGTGCATGGCGCCACCATCGCCCTGCGGCCGAGTTCGGTCACCGCGCTGGTGGGCCCGAACGGCAGCGGCAAGTCGACCCTGCTGCGTGCCCTGGCCCGGCTGCACCCGATCGGCAGCGGTGCCGTGACCTTCGGCGACGGCACGACCGCGGCCGGCCTGCCGGCCCGGGAGTTCGCCCGCCGGGTCACCCTGCTCGCCCAGAGCCGCCCGGTGCCCAGCGGGGTCACCGTCCGCGACGTGGTCGGCTACGGCCGGCACCCGTACCGCGGGCGCTGGCGGGCCGAGGACCCGCAAGGGCCGGCGGCGGTCGCCCGCGCCATGGAGGTCACCGGCGTCGCCGCGATGGCGGCCCGGCCCGTCGACGAACTCTCCGGCGGCGAGTTGCAGCGGGTGTGGCTGGCCACCTGTCTGGCCCAGGACACCCCGGTGCTGCTGCTCGACGAGCCGACCACCTTCCTCGACCTGCGCTACCAGGTGGAGATCCTCGACCTGGTGCGTGACCTCGCCGACCAGCACGGGGTCGCGGTCGGCGTGGTGCTGCACGACCTCAACCAGGCCGCCGCCGTGGCCGACCAGGTCGTGCTGCTGCACGGCGGCCGGGTCCGCGCCACCGGCACCCCCGCCGAGGTGCTCACCGAGCCGGCGCTGACCGAGACGTACGGCATCCGCACCGAGGTCACCACCGACCCGTTGACCGGGCTGCTCTCCACCCGCCCGGTCGGCCGGCACAGCGTCCGCGTCCCCGCCTGAACCGACATTTCCCCTTCACGAGAAAGACCACCATGATCCGTACCCGTGTCACCGCCCTGGTCGCCGTCGCGACCGCGGCCGTGCTGGCGCTCGGCGCCTGCGGCACCACCGAGAACACCTCCTCCGCGGCGCCCAGCAGCTCCGCGGCCGGTGGGCCGGTCACCGTCACCGACAGCCGCGGCAAGGCGGTCAGCCTGAAGGCGCCCGCCACCAAGGTCGTCGGCCTGGAGTGGGGCGAGGTCGAGATGCTCGTCGGTCTCGGCGTCATGCCGGTCGGCGTCGCCGATCCCAAGGGGTACGCGACCTGGGTGAGCGCCGCCAAGCTGGACCCGACGGTCAAGGACGTCGGCACCCGGGCCGAGCCCAGCGTCGACTCGATCGTCGCGCTCCAGCCCGACCTGGTGGTCATGGAGGACGACCGCGGCGGCGCGCTCGTCAGCCAGCTGGAGAAGTACGTCCCGGTGCTGGTCACCAAGGGCAGCGACGCCTCGGACAACCTCGGCCGGATGCGGTCGGACCTGAAGATGATCGCCACCGCGGTCGGCCGGACCGCCGAGGGGGACCAGCTGCTCGCCGACTTCGACGCCGCGCTCGCCGACGGCAGGAAGAAGGTCGCCGACGCCGGCGCGGCCGGCAAGGAGTTCGCCATCGCCGACGGCTGGAAGGAGGGCAGCACCATCTCCGTGCGCATGTTCGGTCAGGGCGCGCTGGTCTCCCAGATCGGCATCCAGCTCGGCCTGAAGAATGCCTGGACCGGCAAGACCGACGAGGTGTGGGGCCTGGGCCAGACCGACGTCGAAGGGCTGACCGCGCTGAAGGGCAAGGACCTGCACTTCTTCTACAACGCCTCGGACGGCACCGACGTCTTCGCCGACGGCCTCGCCGGCAATGCGATCTGGAAGTCCCTGCCCTTCGTCCAGCAGGGCAACCTGCACCGGATGCCGGACGGCATCTGGACCTTCGGCGGGCCGCTCTCCGGCAAGCAGTACATCGACGAGCTCGTCAAGGTCTACACGGTGTGAGCCGGTTGACCGCACTCCCGCGCCCGGAGCCGGCCACCTGGCCGGCCCCGGCCGGGGGCCGCTCGGCTCCCCGGGTCGTCGGAGCCTTCGCGGTGGCCACCGCCGTCCTGCTCGTGGTCGCGGCGGTGCACCTCACCCAGGGCACCTCGTCGGTCGGCGCGCTTGACCTGCTGCGGCTGCTGGTCGGCGCGGACGACGAGGCGGCCCGGGTGCTGGTCGCCTCCCGGGTGCCGCGCCTGCTCGCCGGGCTCGCCATCGGTGTGGCGCTGGGCTTCGCCGGTGCCGCGTTGCAGTCGATCGCCCGTAACCCCCTCGCCTCCCCGGACACCCTCGCCGTCAACGCCGGCGCGCACCTGGCCATCGTCGCCGCCGCCGCGTTCGGTGTCACGTTGCCCGTCCTGCCCGCCGGCGGTCTCGCCCTGTGCGGTGGGCTCGCCGCCGCCGGCCTGGTGATGGCGCTGTCGGCGGGCGGCCAGTCCGGCACGACCCGGCTCATCCTGGCCGGTTCGGCGACCGCGCTGGCGCTGAACTCGCTGACCACCCTGTTGCTGTTGCTGTTCGAGCAGGCCACCATCGGCCTGTTCGCCTGGGGCAACGGGTCGCTCGTGCAGAGCGACCTGCGGGCACTGACCCAACTCGCCCCGGTGATCTGCCTGGCCGTCGCCGCGCTGCTGGCCCTGGGCCACCGCCTCGACATCCTCGCCCTGGGCGACGACACCGCCACCGTGCTCGGGCTCGACGTGCGGCGGACCCGGCTGCTGGTCACCGTCCTCGCCGTGCTGCTCTCCGCCGCCGCGGTGACCCTCACCGGGCCGGTCGGCTTCGTCGGCCTCTGCGCGCCGGTGATCGTCCGGCTGCTCGCCCCGGTGGTGCCGGGGGTGCACCGGCACCGTGTCCTGCTGCCGCTCTCCGGCATCGCCGGCGTGATCATCGTGCTCGGCTCCGACGTGCTGCTGCGGGCCGTGCTGGGTGGTCAGGCCGGCGTGGACATTCCCACCGGCGTGGTCACCACCCTGTTCGGTGCGGCGATCCTGATCTGGCTGGCCCGCCGGCACCGCGACGCCGGGCCCACCCGTCGCCCGCCGGGCGGGCACGCCGTGGTCCGGTCGGCGGCCTTCCACCGGGTGGTGGTCGCCTGCTGCGTCGCCGTCGGCGTCGCCGCGGTCGTCGTCGGCATGCTCGCCGGGGACACCTGGGTGCTGGTCGGCGACATCGCCAACTGGATCCAGGGGCGCACCGGGCCGGCGTACACCTTCGTGCTGGACCAGCGGTGGCCGCGCGTCGCGGCCGCGGTGCTGGCCGGCGCGGCCCTCGCGGTCGCCGGCACCACCGTGCAGGCGGTCTGCCGCAACCCGCTGGCCGAGCCCGGCATCCTTGGCATCACCGCCGGGGCGGGCCTCGGCGCGGTGGCGTTGCTGACGTTCGTGCCGCTGGCCGGGGTGTGGGCCGTCTCCGGGGTCGCCGGGG
>NZ_POUB01000179.1 GCF_003236335.1 Micromonospora deserti | reverse complement strand
GCGGGTGAGTATGGGTGAGGTGGGGCGGAGCACGTCGGAGGAGCCGTGGCCGGTCCGGGTGGTGAGCCAGAAGGTCGGCGCCTGGATCGCCCGGCTGGGCTGGGTGTGGGTGGACGGGCAGGTCGCCCAGATCAGCCGCCGGCCCGGCGCCACCACCGTCTTCCTCACCCTGCGTGACCCGTCGGCGGATCTCAGCCTCACCGTCACCACCAATCGCGACGTGCTCGACGCCGGCGCGCCCGAGCTGCGCGAGGGTGCCCGGGTGGTGCTGCACGCCAAGCCCGAGTTCTACGCCGCCCGGGGCACGCTCAGCCTGCGGGCCGACGAGATCCGCCAGGTCGGCCTCGGTGAGCTGCTGGCCCGGCTGGAGAAACTGAAGAAGCTGCTCGCCGCCGAGGGGCTGTTCGACCGGGCCCGCAAGCGCCGGCCGCCGTTCCTGCCCAACCGGGTCGGCCTGATCACCGGGCGCGCCTCGGCGGCCGAGCGGGACGTGCTGACCAACGCCCGCCGCCGCTGGCCCGCGGTGGAGTTCCGTACGGTCAACGTGGCCGTGCAGGGACCGTCCGCGGTGCCGCAGATCGTCGACGCGCTCCGGGTGCTCGACGCCGATCCGACCATCGACGTGATCATCATCGCCCGGGGTGGCGGCAGCCTCGAGGACCTGCTTCCCTTCTCCGACGAGGCGCTCTGCCGGGCGGTCTTCGCCTGCCGCACGCCGGTGGTCAGCGCGATCGGCCACGAGACGGACGCGCCGCTGCTCGACTACGTCGCCGACCTGCGGGCGTCGACGCCGACCGACGCGGCCAAGCGGGTGGTCCCGGACCTCGCCGAGGAGGTACGCCTCATCCGGCAGGCCCGGCACCGGCTGGAGCGGGCGGTCCGCAACCTGGTCGACCGGGAGTCGCACCGGCTCGACGGGCTGCGCTCCCGGCCGGTGCTGGCCCGCCCGCAGGTGATGGTCGAGCAGCGTGCCGCCGACCTGGCGGCGTTGCGCCAGCGGGCCGGGCGCTGCCTGGACCACCGGCTCGCCGCCGCCGCCGACGACCTGCGGCACACCCTGGCCCGGCTGCGCGCCCTCTCCCCCGCCGCCACCCTCGACCGAGGGTACGCGATCGTGCAGCGCGCTGACGGTCACGTGGTCCGCGCCGCGTCCGAGGTCGGCAAGGGCGACCCGCTGCGGGTACGCCTCGCCGAGGGGGAACTGGCCGCGACGGTGGACGGGTGACCAGTACCCGGGCATCCCGCGCCGGACGGGTGGTCGGCGCCGCGGGTCCGGTGTGGTGGGATGGTGGGCGATGACTGACGAGATGAAAGCCGCCCCGGACGAGCGGCTCAGCTACGAGCAGGCCCGCGCCGAGCTGGCCTCGGTGGTCGAGCGGCTGGAGGCCGGGGGCACGTCGCTGGAGGAGTCGCTGGCGCTCTGGGAGCGCGGCGAAGCGCTGGCGGTGATCTGCCAGCGCTGGCTCGACGGCGCGCGTGCCCGCATCGACGCCGCCCGTCAGGAATCCACCGACTCCTGACGCCGCCCCCGCGACCGGCGCGGGTCCGCGGCACGCGGACGTCCGGTCGCTCCTTTCCTGTTCCCCGCCGCCCCGTCGCACAATCACCGGACTGTCCGGTTCCCTCCGACAGGCCACCCGCCAGAAACGCGCAACGGGGCAGCCCGGCCGTCCCGTTCCGCCGTCAGGATCTACTGGAACATCTCGTACGTCTGCTCGGACGCCTCGATCACCGTGGTCAGCCGAGGGACCCGGCAGGTGGTCAGCCGAGGACGCGGCAGGTGGTCAGCCGAGGGACGTGGCCAGGTGGCGCAGCTCGTTGTCCCGGGCGTCACCGACCACGATGACCGTGCGGTTCGGCTCCAGCAGCACCAGTGCCTGCTCGTTGCCCCGGGCCGTGTACCGCTGCCAGGTACGCCCACCGAGGTCGGTCTGCCCCTGCGGCTGCCCCTGGTCGGTCAGCTCGGTCGGCAGCAGCCGCTCCGGCGGCACGCTGCTCTGCACCAGCTGGGCGCCTCGCCCCTCCGGGGTGAGGTAGCCGAGCCGCAGGCTCGACCCGCGCTCGGCCACCTGGTAGCTGGCACTGACCGTGCGCCAGCCGTCACCCAGCCCCGGCGCGCTCACCGGGAACGCGTTCGCCGCCCGGGCCTGCTCGATCGCCGGCGCCGGGTCCACCGTGGTCGGCTGGTCGCCGCCGAGGAAACCCCGGTAGAAGGCGAGCAGCAGCGCGATCGGGATCAGCAGCACCAGCAGGGACAGCGCCATGTCCTTCGGTGACCGGTCGGACCTGCCGGCCTCCACCGCCGCCGGGGGCGCGGGCCGCTCGCCCGTCTCCGCCGCGGCGTCGGCTGGCCCTACCCCGGAGGGCCCGGTCAGGGCCGGCTCGCCCGCCGATACGGGCGCGACCGGGCCTCGCTCGACCAGGGCCGGCTCCCCGACCGTGCCGGCGGACCGGGCCGGCCCGTCCTCGCCGCCGACGTGGGCTGCGCCCGTGGGGCGGGGCGGGTTCGGGGGACCGGTCGGGGCGGCTGGTGGCCGATCGTCCGGCGGCGTCTGGTCGGCGGGTACGCGATCGGCAGGCTGTGCGGGTTCCACCCTGCCATCTTCGCAGCCGCTCCACCGGCGGTATCCGGGCCATCACCGCCCCGCCCGGACAGCGGGTCGGCCACCGTGTGAGGATCAGCGGCAAAGCCGGCAGGGCGACGCGCACCACGCCGGTCCACCCCGCACCGTCGCGAGGAGGAGCCGTCATGACGAACACCACGACGCGGGTACCGCAGGATCTCGACCGCAACCTTGCCCTCGACCTGGTCCGGGTCACCGAGGCCGCGGCGATGGCCGCCGGCCGCTGGGTCGGCCGGGGCGACAAGGAGGGCGGCGACGGGGCAGCCGTCGACGCGATGCGCAAGCTGATCAACTCGATCCCGATGCGGGGGGTCGTGGTGATCGGTGAGGGCGAGAAGGACAACGCCCCGATGCTCTTCAACGGCGAGGCGGTCGGCGACGGCACCGGCCCGGAGGTCGACGTCGCGGTCGACCCGATCGACGGCACCACGCTGATGAGCAAGGGCATGCCGAACGCTCTCGCCGTGCTGGCGGTCGCCGAGCGCGGGGCGATGTTCGACCCGAGCGCCGTGTTCTACATGGAGAAGCTCGCGGTCGGCCCGCTCTACGCCGACGCGGTGGACATCAACGCCGGCGCGGCCGACAACCTGCGCCGGATCGCCCGGGTCAAGGGCGGCGACGTCTCCGAGGTCACCGTCTGCGTCCTCGACCGGCCCCGGCACAACGACCTGGTCGCCGAGATCCGGCGGGCCGGCGCGGGCATCCGCTTCATCTCCGACGGTGACATCGCGGGCGCCATCGCCGCCGCCCGCGGCGAGTCGGACGTCGACGTGCTGATGGGCGTCGGCGGCACCCCGGAGGGGATCACCGCCGCCTGCGCCCTGAAGTGCATGGGCGGGATGATGCAGGCCAAGCTCTGGCCGCGCGACGACGAGGAGCGGGAGAAGGCCCTCGCGGCCGGGCACGACCTGGACCGGGTGCTCACCACCGACGACCTGGTCACCGGGGACAACTGCTTCTTCGTGGCCACCGGGATCACCTCCGGCGACCTGCTGCGTGGCGTCCGCTACCGGGCCGGTGGGGCGTACACCCAGTCGATCGTGATGCGGTCCAAGAGCGGCACGATCCGGGTGATCGACTCGTACCACCGGCTGGAGAAGCTGGCGCTCTACTCCGCCGTCGACTTCGACGGGCGTCCGCTGGCCGAGCAGGAGTGAGCGCAACCGGGACGACGGCCCCGCCGGGCACCGGCCGGATCGTCGGCGTGGGGCTCGCCACCGCCTCGGGCGTCGCGGTGGCCGTGCAGTCCCGGATCAACGGCGAGTTGGGCGTACGCCTGGCCGACGGGATCGCCGCCGCGGTGGTCTCCTTCGGCCTCGGCCTGCTGGTGCTGCTGGCGCTGGTTCCCGCCACCCCCGGCGGGCGGCGGGGCCTGGCCGCCCTGCGCGGCGCGCTCTCCGCCGGAACGCTGCGACCCTGGCAGTGCCTGGGTGGCGTCTGCGGCGCGTTCCTGGTGGCCACCCAGGGGCTGACCGTCGGCGCCCTCGGCGTGGCGGTGTTCACGGTGGCGGTGGTCGCCGGTCAGTCTGGCAGCAGCCTGGCCGTCGACCGGGCCGGGATCGGCCCGATCGGGCGTCAGCCGGTCACCGCCCAGCGGCTGGCCGGCGCGGCGCTGACCGTGGTCGCGGTCCTGCTCGCCGTCGGCGACCGGCTGGGCGACCCCCGTGCCCTGGCGCTGGCTGTGCTGCCGTTGCTGGCCGGGGTCGGCATCGCCTGGCAGCAGGCGGTCAACGGCCGGGTACGGACGGCCGCCGGCAGTGCCCTGACCGCCACGCTGGTCAACTTCACCGTCGGCACGCTGGCCCTGCTGGTCGCCTTCGCCGTCGACACCGCGGTGCGGGGCTGGCCGGCCGGGAGCCTGCCGGCGGAACCCTGGCTGTACCTCGGCGGCCCGATCGGCATCGTGTTCATCGCGATCGCCGCCGCGATCGTCCGCTTCACCGGCGTGCTGCTGCTCGGGCTGGCCACCATCGCCGGTCAGATCGTCGGCGCCGTCCTGCTCGACCTGCTGCTGCCCACGGCCGCCTCGCACCCGGGGGCCACCACCCTGCTCGGCGCGGCGCTGACCCTGGTCGCGGTGCTGATCGCCGCGCTCGGTCCGCCGCCGCGCCGCCGCTGAACCCGACGGGCGGCCGCGGCCGGGCGGCTGAACGCTCTGGTGCTCGGCGTGCTGGCGGTCGCCACCGTGGCGGCATCGAGCCGATCGAGGAGCTGCCAGCGGCGCCACGCCGCGCGGCGGTCCGGCAAACCGCCGGCGTCCACTCCGCAGGGGTGGCGGCCGGCGCGACGAGGTCAGGCGGCGGCGGGCGTCCGCAGCGCCCCGGCGGTCTCGACGAGCGCGTCGTCCAGGGACGTCGGGTGGATGCCGAAGGTGGCGGTGGCCGCCGTGGAGTCGAGCAGGAACGGCCGGTCGAACTGGTAGGCCATCTCCCACAGCTCCCGCACGGTGGGGTTGACCAGGCCGCCGAGCCGGAGCACCGGCCGGGGCATCCGGGTCAGCTTCGGCGCCGGCGCCCCGGCCAGGGCCGCCGCCCGGGCGGCCAGCGCCCGGACGGAGGCCGGCGGCGGGCTCGGCACGTGCCAGGCCCGGCCCCAGCCGCGCTCGTCAGTGGCCACGGTGACCAGGGTGCGGGCCAGGTCACCCACGTACGTCCAGCTGTGCGGGGCGTCCAGGTCGGCCGGCACCACCGCACGCCGGCCGCGCAGCACCGGGGCCAGCACGAGCAGCGTCCCCACCGACTGCGCGCCCGCGCCGAGGTAGTCCGCGCCGCGTACCTCGGTGATCCGCACCCGGCCCGCCTCGTGGGCGGCGAGCGCGTCCGCCCACATCCGGACCCGCACCTGGCCCTTGACGCTGCTCGGCCGCAGCGGCGTCGACTCGGTCATCGCGCCCTTCACCGGCCCGTAGCCGTAGAGGTTGCCGGCCGTGGCGAGCACCGCGCCGTTCCGCTCGGCGGCGGTGAGCAGCGCGGCGGCGAGCGGCGGCCAGTCGGTGGTCCACCGGTGGTAGGCCGGGTTGGCGCAGTTGTAGAGCGTCGCCGCTGCGGCGGTGAGGGCGGTGAGCCGGTCCGCGTCGGTCGCGTCCGCCGCCACCCGCTCGACGGCCGGGTGTTCTGGGCCGCCGCCCCGGCGGGTGATCACCCGCACCCGCTCACCCCGGTCGGCGAGGAGGCGGGCAGTGGCGGTGCCGACCGGTCCGGCGCCGACGATCACGTGCAGGGCCATCAGGGCCGCCTTTCGTATCGACAATCTAATCCGAGAGCAGCGCTCTCGATACGGACCAGCATGCTCCTCCGGTCACCATTCCGTCAAGAGCGGTGCTCTCTGTTTTGATGTGCGCTCTCGCACGTGGCAGGGTGAAACCATGTCCGCACCCTCGATCCGCGCCCGGGTCCGCGCCCAGATGATCGACGAGATCAAGGCGGTGGCCCGCCGACACCTGGCCACCGACGGCGCCAACCTCTCCCTGCGGGCGGTGGCCCGCGACATGGGCATGGTGTCCTCGGCGGTCTACCGCTACTTCCCCTCCCGGGACGACCTGCTCACCGCGCTGATCATCGAGGCGTACGACGCACTGGGCGAGGCGGTGGAGGCGGCGGACGCCGCCGCCGACCGCCACGACCCGCGCGGACGCTGGTTCGCGGTCTGCCGGGCCGCCCGGGCCTGGGCTCTCGCCCACCCCGCCGAGTACGCGCTGCTCTACGGCAGCCCGGTGCCCGGCTACGCGGCGCCGGACGACACCATCGGCCCGGCCCAGCGGCCACCGCTGACCCTGGTCGGCATCCTCCGCGACGGGCTCACCGCCGGGCTGCTCACCCCGCCGCCGGAGGCGGAGCTGCCCGACCCGGTCCGCGCCGACCTCGCCGAGCTCCGGGAGGCGTTCTTCCCCGACGTCCCCGAGGCGCTGCTGGCCCGGGGGATGGCCGGCTGGACCCAGCTCTTCGGGCTGATCAGCTTCGAGCTGTTCGGCCGGATCAACCGCTCGCTCGCGCACCGCGACGCCTACTTCGACCACCAGACCGGCCTGATGGCCGACCTGATCGGCCTGCCCGGCTGAGCCCCCGGAGCGCCGGCAGCCGGGTCAGCTGCCGTCGGAGGAGTGCCCGGGGAAGAGATGGGCGCTCGGGTCGATCGCCACGGCCGCATTGTTCACCGCCGTGGCGGCCTCACCGAAGCCGGTGGCGATCAGCCGCACCTTGCCCGGGTACTCGGTGATGTCGCCCGCGGCGAAGACCCGGGGCAGGTTTGTCGCCATGGTGCTGTCCACCACGATGTGCCGCCGATCCAGCCGCAACCCCCACTCGGCGAGCGGGCCGAGGTCGGCGGTGAACCCGAGCGCCGCCACCACCGTGTCGACCGGCAACGTCTCCGCGGCGCCGCCGCGTACGGTGATGTCGGCGCCGATGACCTTGCCGTCGCCGTGCAGGCGGGTCACCTCGGCGTTGACCACCACCCGCACCGGCAGGGCCAGCACCCGGGCGACGGTGGCGGCGTGCGCGCGGAACTTCTCCCGGCGGTGCACCAGGGTCACCGAGCTGGCCAGCGGCTGGAGGGTCAGCGCCCAGTCGAACGCGGAGTCGCCGCCGCCGACGATCAGCACGTCCCGCCCGGCGAGCTCGGTCGGCTGCGGCACGAAGTAGACGATCCCGGTGCCGGCGAAGTGCTCGGCGGCCGGCAGCGGGCGGGGCGTGAAGCTACCCAGCCCGCCGGTGATGATCACCGCTCCGCAAACCAACTGCTCGCCCCCGGCGAGGCCGAGCACCGGGCGGCCGTCGGCGTGGGAGAGCTTCTCGGCCCGGATGCCGAGCAGGTAGTGCGGGCTGAACGGGGCGGCCTGCGCGACGAGGTTGGCGACCAGGTCCCGCCCCTTGATCGCCGGGAAGCCGGCCACGTCCAGGATCAGCTTCTCCGGGTACATCGCGGTGACCTGGCCGCCGGGTTCGGGCAGCGCGTCGACGACCGCCACGCTGAGCCCCCGGAACCCGGCGTAGTACGCCGCGAAGAGGCCGGTCGGACCGGCCCCGATCACCGCGACATCGACCTCGCGCATGGGCGTACCGTCGCTTTCCCGTCGAAGGGATCAACGCGTGCTGATCTCGACGGTAGGCCCGGGAACCTGCCCGGGCAAGCATGTCTCACGGGCCACGCGGGCGCCGGGCGCGGCGGGCTCAGGACAGGGTGAGACTGGACTCCGGGTGGTACGGGCCGCCCAACTCCGGGCGCCGGCGGCGGAAAACGATCGCGGCCACCACCCCGCCGAGCAACCCGAACAGGTGACCCTGCCAGGAGATCCGCTCGTCGGTGGGGAGGATGCCGACCAACTGCCAGCCGTAGAGCAGGCCGACCAGCAGGAAGACCGCGAAGTTCCACCAGCTCCGTTCGACGATGCCGCGGGTGAGCAGGATGCCGAGGTAGCCGAAGATGACGCCGCTCGCGCCGACCACCACTGAGTTCGACGAGCCGGTGAACCACACCCCCAGCCCGCTGACCAGGACGATGATCAGCGTGGACCAGAGGAACCGGCGGGCGCCGGCGGCGAGCACGAAGGTGCCGAGCAGGATCAGCGGGATGCTGTTGCTGTAGAGGTGGTCGAAGCCGTGGTGCAGGAACGGCGAGAAGAAGACCCCGTCCAGCCCGTCGACGCGCTGCGGGATGATCCCCGCGGTCGCGTCCAGGCCGGCCGCCAGCCCCTGGTCGATGGCCTCGATGAGGAAGAGGAACGGCACCACCGCGCACATGGCGACGAAGGCCCGGCCGAGCGCGGCGTAGAACGCCTCGCTGCCGAACCGGTGCGGGTCGCCGCTTCCCGGGTGCAGGGTCACCTGTCAACAGCTATCAGGTGTCGGCGACAGCCGCCACTTTTGCGCGCCCTTCGAGACGCGCGAACGGCGGCGGGGAGTGGGGCCGCCCACTCTCCCCGCCGCCGGCGATCGATCAGTACCAGCCCTCGTCCTGGGAGTGCCCCCAGGCCTTGCACGGGGTGCCGTACCGACCCTTGATGTAGCCGAGGCCCCACTTGATCTGCGTGGCCGGGTTGGTCTGCCAGTCGTCCGCGACCGAACCCATCTTGCTGCCGGGCAGCGCCTGCGGGATGCCGTACGCCCCGGAGGAGGAGTTGCGGGCCTTGTGGTTCCAGCCGCTCTCCTTCGTCCAGAGCTTGTCCAGGCAGGGGAACTGGTCGATGCCGAAGCCCGCGTCGAGCATCAGCGCGCAGCCGATCTCCCGGTTACCGCTGTACTCCGAGCAGGACTCCGGGATCGGCCCGTCGTACGGCTTGCTCGCGGCCTTCTCGGCGGCGTCACGGGCGGCCTCCTCCCGGGCCTTCTTCCGCGACGCGGCGGCGGCCTCGGCCTCCCGGGCCCGCTGGGCGGCCTCCTTGGCGGCCGCGGCGGCGCGCAGCTTCGCCTGGTACTCGGCGGCCCGCTGCTTGGCGGACTGCATCTGGTACGCGGCCTGCCGCTCGCGCTGGTAGTCGAATTCGGCCCGCTCGACGGCGACGCCGACCTGCGCGGTCAGGCCCTGCTGCTGGGTTTCTCGGTCTTCGCCCAGGTAAAGGCCGCCGGCAACGCCCACGGAGAGCAGCGCGACAGCGGCCGTGCGGGCGCCGAACCGGCTCCACAGCCGACTCACGAAGTGATCCCTTCGTCGGGGGCAAGGACACGGCACGGCGCCACGCCGCTGCGGGGGGATCCGCGCCGCGAGCGCCCCGACCCGGTGCCGGTCGCAGCCGACGTACCGGCGTCCGTTGATGTCGTGCGTCCTGTGACGAACGATCACCGACGATCTTTCCGGTACGTGGGCGCTCGTGGGACACCATCGCGCACGGTGAGGCCGATGGGAAACCAACAGCCCCAATTGTGACTTGCACCACAAGAAAAATCCGGACAAACTGCTACATTGAGGCCATCAGGTCGCGGCGTCCTCCAGCAAGTCCGTCACCATCGCGGCGATGGGAGAACGCTCCGAACGGCTGAGGGTGACGTGGGCGAACAGCGGATGGCCCTTCAGCGCCTCGATCACCGCGGTCACCCCGTCGTGCCGGCCGACCCGCAGGTTGTCCCGCTGCGCCACGTCGTGGGTGAGCACCACCCGGGAGCCCTGACCGATCCGGGAGAGCACGGTCAGCAGCACCCCGCGCTCCAACGACTGCGCCTCGTCCACGATCACGAAGGCGTCGTGCAGGCTCCGGCCCCGGATGTGGGTCAGCGGCAGCACCTCCAGCAGCCCGCGCGAGGTGACCTCCTCGAGCACGTTCTCGTGCACCACCGCGCCGAGGGTGTCGAAGACCGCCTGCGCCCAGGGCGACATCTTCTCCGTCTCCGAGCCCGGCAGGTAGCCCAACTCCTGCCCGCCGACGGCGTACAGCGGACGGAACACGATCACCTTCCGGTGCCGCCGGCGCTCCATCACCGCCTCCAGGCCGGCGCAGAGGGCCAGCGCCGACTTGCCGGTGCCGGCCCGCCCGCCGAGGGAGACGATGCCGATCGACTCGTCCAGCAGCAGGTCGAGGGCGATCCGCTGCTCGGCCGAACGGCCGTGCACCCCGAACGCCTCCCGGTCGCCGCGGACCAGCCGTACGGTCTTGTCGGGCAGCACCCGACCGAGCGCCGAGCCCCGGGCCGAGTGCAACACCAGGCCGGTATGGCAGGGCAGCCCGGCGGCGACGTCCAGGTCGAGCGTCTCACCGGCGTAGAGCTGGCCGATCTGCTCCTCGCTCAGCTCCAGTTCGGACATCCCGGTCCAGGTCGGGTCGCTGGCCTGACCGTGCCGGTACTCGTCGGCGCGCAGGCCCACCGAGGCGGCCTTGACCCGCAGCGGCATGTCCTTGCTGACCAGGGTGACCTCCCGCCCCTCGGCGGCGAGGTTCAACGCCACGGAGAGAATCCGGGCGTCGTTGGACTCGGTACGGAAGCCCGGCGGCAGCACGCCGTCGTCGGTGTGGTTCAGCTCCACGCGCAGCGTGCCGCCGGAGTCGTTGGCCGGCACCGGCCGGTCCAGCCGGCCGTGCCGCACCCGCAGCTCGTCCAGCATGCGCAGCGACTGCCGGGCGAACCAGCCCAGCTCCGGGTGGTGCCGCTTGCCCTCCAACTCGGAGATGACCACCAGCGGGAGGACCACCTCATGCTCGGCGAACCGGTGGAACGCCGCCGGGTCGGAGAGTAGGACCGAGGTGTCCAGGACGAATGCCTGGCCCGCTGGTCGGGGCTCCCCGGTGTCGGCCGGCGCGGCGGACGCCGTGCGGCGGCTCCGGGTGGCGCGGCGGGTCGTGGCAGTCGCGGCCGGGGTCTGGTCGGCACCGGCGGTGGTACGGCGAGTCGTCACAGGCCTGCTCCGGCGGATGGGCACCCGGCCACCCGCGGTCCGCCTCCTCCGGTGCCCGGGGACACGGGGTCGGATGCGGGCCCCGTGCGCGAGGTCGCAGGTCCGGGCTTGCCGGCTGGCCCGGGACAACCCCGTGCCATGCCTAGACGCTAGCCGCGTCCGACCGTCCCGGCTAGAGGGCGATCGTGGATCTCCGGGACCGGCGCGTGAACAGCCTGAGGCGCTGGCCCCGGGCCCAGGCCGCGGCGGCGGTTTCGGGCAGGCCGCCGCCCTGACGGGCCCAGGCGGCGACGATCGGGCTCGGTCCGGCGGGCCGGGCCACTACGGCGGGCCGGTGGCCGACGGCGGAACCGGCCGGGATGCATGCCCCCTGCGCGCATCCCGGCCGGCGGGAACCACTGTCACCGGTCTGACGTGGTCCCGACGGTGCGCGTCCGCCGCGGACGACGCACCGCGCCACGGGTGCCGGCCGGCGGGGTTTCGGGTGCCCCGTCGGCCGGACTCAGCCGGTCCGTCGGGCCAGGGCGCCGGTCGGGTGCCGCCCGGTGACCGGGGCGGCCGGCGCCGTGAACGACGAGCCGGTGTAGGTGGTGCCGGGGCGGACGACCATGCCGGTGACCTGGCTGGTCGTGGTGGTCGACGGGGTCGACAGCGCCGAGGCGATCGCCGCCTGGGCGTCCCGGCGACGCCGGTTCCAGGCCCCCCGGTCACCGTCGAAGTAGCCCTGGCGGTAGCCGAACCGGTAGCCGATGCGGTAGCTGAGCTGGCCGTGCAGCCGGCCGGCGGCGTAGCTCGTGGCGCCGAGGACGAGGACGAGGAAGACCGCGAAGAAGGGGCTCATCCGGCCGCTCCGGCGGGCCGCGGGTGCCGTGTCATCGTTCCTCCGGCTCGACCGAGGAGGGATCGGCGACGAGGAGCCGGTCCAGGTCGTCGGTGCTGACCTCCTCGACCAACTCGACGCTGATCCGGCAGCCGTCAAGGACGACCTCGGCCACCGAGGAGCGTCGGATCTCGCCGCCGGCGTCGTACACCCGGACGCTCAGCTCAGGGCAGCCGAGGTGGGTGCGCCAGGCGTTCCACTCGGCACGGTCACCGACACTGAGCGACAGGTAACGGCAGCCGCGGGCGAGGTAGAGGCGCCAGGGCGCGCTCAGCCCCACGGCCACTCCCTCGGCGATCAGGCCGAAGGCCTGGGCACGGGTGGCGAGTTCGGTCACCACACCCCCCTCGGGCCGGGGGCGTGACGCATGTGAGCACCGATCGTCTCATGCACGTGACACACCGTAGATTGTCCCATGGGCGTGACGGTATCAGCTTTCCGTCCGTTTACCCCCGCACCTACGTACATCTATTCTGCCCAGGTGACACCCCTCAGAAGCGGAGCCGGATCGTTTACCCGCAAGGAGCACACGCCGTCTCGTATGCGTGACAACAGCGTGCCAGGGCGCCTGACGCGGGCCGAGGGGCCGTACGGTCACGACGTGACCGAGACGGCCAATGCACGGAAGATCGCCTTCGCCACCTTCGTCCGCCGGGCACTCGACGAGGCACGGGCGACGCGGGCGTGGAGCGGCACCGAGGTCTCCCGGCGCACCGGCGTGTCCCGGCAGACCATCAACCGATGGGTCCGCGGCGACTGGGCCAGCGACCCGGAGGCCGAACGGGTGGTCGCGTTCTGCGAGGGCCTGGGGCTCAACCCGGCGCTGGCCTTCGCCGCGCTCCGCTGGGACCGCACGGCCGCGCCCCGCAACGCCCCGGCCC
>NZ_POUB01000178.1 GCF_003236335.1 Micromonospora deserti | reverse complement strand
ATTCGGGGGTGGCGGCGACGCTAACATCGCCACGCGGATGCCGCTGTCCGGAACCGGACCCTTAGTGGGCGTTGTTCGCGGAGTTCGGCCGCCCAGCTCGCCGCGCGCTGCCGACCGCGATACGGCCGACCGGCGGCGGCGACGCGGGCTGGGCTTCCGGGGGCGTCAAGCCGTTGCCGCCGGGCGGATGGGGTGGGGCCTGCTCGAGTTGGGATAGCAACGCTGCGACGTCCTCGTGCCAGCCGCGGAGTTCAGCGACCGTCGGCCTACGGCATCCCGGCGATTTTGTACGTCTCGATCCGCAGAGTTAACGGAGAAGCCGAAAGGGGCATAGGTACTGGCAAGCCCGATCCCGGGATCTGACATATCTTTCCAGTCCTGGCCGGCCAGCACGAAGGTCGGCCATCCGGGGGGTCCCTGCCCTGGACCACGGTCATCCGCAGGACGGCGTCCGGATCTTGGTGCCCGCGAGCGTCAGCCCGGCGGTACCGCGCATTGTCCGCGGCAGATGCGAGCATGCGTAAGCCTAGACTCGCCGTCGAAGCTCGGCCACCTCGCCCAGCCGCTCGAGCTTGTGCGGGTTGCGGATCGCGTAGATCTGGGTGATCCGGCCGTCCTCGATAACGAACGACACGGCCGTGTCGTTCTCGCCGCCGGGGTCGATGCGCGCCGCGACGCCGCCGTTGAGGTCGACGATGAAAGCCCTGGCGTCGGGCGCGACCTCGGCGAAGCGGGCCATCACCGGGGCGAGCTTCGCGGCCCCGCGGACCGGCTTCGGGATTGTCGGGGCCAGGCCGCCGCCGTCGCCCACGACGAGCACGTCGGGAGCCAGCACCTCGAGCAGTCCGGGCACGTCGCCGGTGGTCAGCGCGGCGAGGAACCGCTCGACCACCTGCTCCTGCTCGGTGCGGCTCACCGACATCCGCGGCCGGCGCGCCGCCACATGCTTGCGGGCCCGCGTCGCGATCTAGCGCACCGCCGCCGGCGACTTGTCCAGCGCCTCGGCGATCTCGTCATACGGCACGTCGAAGACCTCGCGGAGCACGAAGACCGCGCGCTCCGTCGGTAGCAGCGTCTCGAGTACCGCCAGCATGGCGATCGACACGCTCTCCGCAAGCTCGACGTCCTCGGCGACGTCCGGGCTGGTCAGCACGGGCTCGGGCAGCCACTCGCCCACGTACTCCTCGCGCTGCCGCGCGAGCGTGCGCAGCCGGTTGAGGCAGAGCCGGGTCACGATCCGCACGAGGTACGCCCGGGGGTCCCGGACCTCGCAGCGCTCGGCCTCGACCAAGGCTGCCCACCGCAGCCAGGTCTCCTGCACCACGTCCTCGGCGTCGGCGACCGAGCCGAGCATCTCGTAGGCGACGGTGAACAGCAGGCTGCGGTGGGCGACGAAGGGGTCCTCGCTCATGACGCGGACGCTACTCCCGGTCGCTCGGCCAGCGGCTTTAAGCCGCACGTGGCGGCGAAGCCGTCGGATTCGATGCCGAGCGCCACGTTGCCACGCGTGCTCATGTTCGCGAATGCGATCACCGAGGTGAGCTCGACCACGGCGGAAGGTCCCAGCTCGGCGTGCAGCCGGTCCACCAGCTCGTCGGTCACGGTCGGCGGTGTCTGGCTCATCGCCTCGGCGTACTCCAGGACGTCCCGCTCCAGCGGAGTGAAGACGTCCGCCTCTCGCCACCGCGGGATCTCGCGCGCCTTCTCCACGTCGAGCCCCTTGTTGCGGGTCTCGAAGTAGTTGAAGTCCAGGCACCACGTGCAGCCGACTAGCGACGCGACCGCCATGTGGGCGAACGACTTCAGGCCCTCGTCGCAGGCGTCCCACTTCTGCAGCTTGCCGCCGAGGCCGAAGCTGGCGAGCAGCACCTTGGGGTTGTGCCAGTAGACGCCCACCGCCGTCGGAACCTTACCCAGTTTCTTCTCGATCATCCGCTTGATCAGCGCTCCCTTGACGCCGGTGATCTCGGCCGGGGGGATGCGGGTCGTGTGCTCCATGTCTCCTCCTGCGTCGGTGGCTGTGCCGACGGGGTGGTAGGTCGTCATGCCATGGAGACACCGGCCGAGCCGTAGATGTGACATCGAGCGGGAGAGACGACTGGTCTGTTCGTCGCAGTCGGCGTCGTGTACTCGATCGTGGTTCAGGCGTCCTCGGGATCGAGGAGATCGCGGTCTTGACCTTGGCGTTTTAAGCGCACGGTGACCGAGACGTCCGCGCCCGACTTGAGTGCCGCGGCCGGGGCGCAGCGGAATGACCTTCCGTACGGGCGAGCGGAATGCGGCAGATCAGGATGTCGGCGGTGTTCGGCGGTGACGACAAGACCCAAAGTCGGGTCGGCACATGTCCGGCTGGGATGATCGTGGCCATGTGGTTGGAGTCGCGGTGACGGCTACGCCGGATCGTGGAGTGGTGCCGGTACACGGTTCGTTGGCGGTCTATCCCGGTACGTTCGATCCGTTCACCCCGGGGCACCGCGACCTTGTGGCCCGTGCCCGGGTGATGTTTGACCGAGTCATCGTGTTGCTGGCGGTGAACGCCGACAAGCGACCAACCGCCGAGGCCACGGCCAGGGCCGTACGCGTGCGCGACGCCATGCCGGCAGCCTGGGGCAATGTCGAGGTGGACACCTGGACCGGCCTGACCACCGCCTACTGCCAGCGCCGCGGCGCCACGGTCATCGTCCGCGGCCTACGTACGGCCGCGGACCTTCGCCACGAGTACCAGCTCGCTGCGATGAACGAGCAACTCGGCATTCAGACCGTCTGGTTGCCGTCCCGTCCGCAGCTGGTCGCCACTTCGTCCACGGTCGCACGCGCATACCGCTCGGCACAGTCGGCCCGTCCGTCACTGAACGCTGAAGAGTGACCCCCAGGGGTACCGGAACGGCGGCAGCGCCTCGAGGTGGGATGGGCTCTTCTCGGTATAAAGGCGCGCGGGCGCGGCTCCGTCATGCGTTCGGCCGGGGCGTTCGTCGACTCGGCTCTGTACGCGGCAGTGACGTGTGCGGGTGCCGCCTTTGATCTCGCATGCCGAATCGGCGGCTTACGACTTCGTGCGCGATAGGACGGTCGGTGGCGTCGGTCCGGCGTGGGTGATGATCTTCGGGTGTCGATCCGGTGGGCTCGTCGTGTGTTCAGCCATCCCGCGTTCACCGGGATCTCCCGCCGGCATCTGCACCTGTTACGGACTGAGCTGCGTGTGGTGTGGCTGGCCGGGCGTGAGGGCCGGCTGTATGCCCGTCGGGGCGGTCACCGGCGGCGGGCTCCCGGTGCCGGCCGTCGTCTGGTCCTGCGGTTCACCGACCGGTTGGTGATCACCCTCTCCCATCTGCGGCTGGGCGTGCCGCACGAAGCCCTAGCCGCGGCGTTCGGGGTGGATCGCTCGACCGTGACCCGGGCGATCGGGCAGGTCCGTCCACTGCTGGCCCGTCGCGGGTTCGCCCGTCCCAGCGGGATCCGGCTGCACACCCTGGCGGACGTGTTCGCCTACGCCGCCGCCGAAGGCGTCACACTGCGGATGGATGCCACGGAGATCCGGGTCCGCCGGCCACGCGTCGGCCGGCCCGGGCGGAAGGCGTTCGTGTCGGGCAAGGCGAAACAGAACACGATCAAGGCCACCGTGGTGGCCGACGGGTACGGCGCGACCCTGTGGTGCGGTGGGCACCGGCCGGGCCGGATGCACGAGTCCACCGCCGCCCGCGTCGAGGGCATCGATGCCCAGCTGGACGCCTACCCGCAGGTGAAGGTCCTGGTCGACGCCGGCTACCAAGGACTGGCCAAGGCCCATCCCCGCCAGGTCACCGCTGCACCGCTGAAACTACGCCCCGGCGCACCACCCGCCAGACAGGCCGCCTGGGAAGCAGAGCGTAAACACCAATCGTCCCAACGGATCCCGGTCGAGCACGCCATCGCCGAACTGAAGTGGTGGCGACAACTACAACGGTTCACCGGCCGCCGCGCGTACCACGACGAAGGAGGCCCCAGTGGCAGAGTGCGACGGCCGGCAGTATGTGGGGATCGACCTGCACCGGCGGCGCAGTGTGATCGTGCGGATGACGCCAGACGGCGAGCGGATCGGGCCGGTGGTGCGTATCGCCAGCGATCCGGTCGAGTTCGCCGCGCAGGTCAGTTCGTGGGGCGAGGTCCCGGAGGTGGTGCTGGAGGCCACCTACGGCTGGTACTGGGCTGCGGACGTCCTCGCCGACGCCGGCGCCACGGTGCACCTGGCTCACCCGTTGGGGGTGAAGGGCTTCGCGTACCGGCGGGTGAAGAACGACGAGCGTGACGCGGCCGACCTGGCTGACCTGCTGCGCATGGGCCGCCTGCCTGAGGCGTGGATCGCGCCGCCGCAGGCGCTGCGGGAGTCGGTGCGGCATCGGGCCAAGCTCGTCGCGCTGCGTTCCGGGCTCAAGGCGCAGGTCCACGCCGTGCTTGCCCGGCAGGGCGTCACCCTGGCGTCCTCGGACGTGTTCGGCGTCGCCGGCCGTCGGCAGCTCGATGAGCTGCGGCTCGATCCGCCGTTCCAGGCCCGTGTGCTGTCCCTGCTCCGGTTGATCGACGCGTACACCTTCGAGATCGACCTGGTTGGCAAGCGGATCAGCGCCGAGTTGAAGCACCACGCGGGATTCACGGCGATCCAGGCCCTACCCGGCGTGGGCCCGGTGCTGGGCGCGGTGTTCGTCGCCGAGATCGGCGACGTCACCCGGTTCACCCGTCCGCAGCAGCTGTGCTCCTGGGCCGGCATGACACCCCGACACCGCGAGTCGGACACGAAAGTCCACCGTGGGCGCATAACCAAGCAGGGCAACAACCTCGTCCGCTGGGCTGCGGTCGAAGCCGTTCAACGCGTCCACCACGGTCCCCTCGCCGCCACCAAGGCGCGGCTCGCCTTCCGGCGAGGC
Source organism: Micromonospora deserti (assembly GCF_003236335.1). Classification (GTDB taxonomy): domain Bacteria; phylum Actinomycetota; class Actinomycetes; order Mycobacteriales; family Micromonosporaceae; genus Micromonospora; species Micromonospora deserti. The sequence continues at coordinate 7,828 of NZ_POUB01000178.1, read as the reverse complement.
AACAACATCGCCAAGGTCGCCGCCGCCCGCGAACTACTCACCCTCGTCTTCTACGGCCTACGCGACGGACACATCCGTTGCCTGGCCACCACCCCGGCATGAACACCCCGGTCCCGGCGCGGCCAGGCGCGAGGTCGTTGTCTGTCTGACCCCCGCTGGCGTGGTCGAGTGATTCTGATTGACCCCGCCTGGCCGCGGCCGTTTCACTTCACGCCACCGACCCGCGTGGCGAAGGAATGACCGGCACCGGGACACTCCCGGCTTGCCAACCCGTCCACATTACGGACGGTGAAGAAACGGCCACCCCACAACTTCACCCGTGAGAGTCTCCCGGCGCACCGATTCTGCGCCCTACGGGATCGGCGTCAACCAAGCCGCTGACGCGGTCGACCTCCAGTCGAGTCTTGACCCCGACCCCTTACCGGCGGTTGTCAGCACCGAGCCGGGAATCAGCACAAACCGGTCGCAGCAGTCCGACCAAGAAGGGTTGACACGGCCCCACTCCTTCAGGAATGACAGACCGATCAGCAGGCCGCGCACTGTCGGCGGCAGATCCGGACGCCGAGAGAGCTTGGGCGGACAAGTCGATCAGGTGGTCGAGGGAGCGGCCGAGCCGATCGAGCTTGGTGACCACCAGACCTTTCTACTTTGGGACGCATCGCATGGACCCGAGGGGAGGGCCTAATAGAGGCGCTGGAGCGCGGCCTCGTACTGCTTCTTGACGCGGTCGAGGTCCTCTTGTCCGTAGTGCGAGGCCTCGACCAGCACCTCGTACACACCGACCGCGTCGTGGCCCAGCAGGTCAACTTCGCCCGCCACCGAGCGGCCGCGGTAACGGTCGATGTTCGAGGCGTCGCCGGGGCGGCGTTCCCGCTGGTACTTGGCCAACAACCGGGCCAACCGGGCCCGGGCGTCCGCGGCGTGGGCCATCAGATCCGCCGGCGCGGACGGGGCATCGTCCCTCACCTCGGGTCCGTTGCCGGCGAGCACCTCCCGCACACGACCCGGGTCCCCCTTCGAGGGGTCCAGCCAGTGGTAGGCCCACAGTGCCCTGCGGGCGGCGCTGACGGCCTGACGTCCCTTGCCCAGCCGATCCCACAGCAACGCCTGGTCGTAGCACGTCGAGCCGAGCACCCACACGTTCCCAAGGTCGGTCGGTTCCGCCCGCTGCAACCGCGTAGCGATCCGCTCCGCCCGCATACTCGCCAGCACCGCGTCCCGCTCGGGTCGGCACCCGATACAGCCGGGCCGACCGCAAGGTCACCTACAAGTGCGCCGAGCCGACTGCCCGATGCCGAACCGTCGTCGCTGACACCGTCGATGACGCGGTTGCGTCCCCGCTGCTGAAAACCGTTACGGAGCAGCAGATTCAGGTCGCGCTAACCGCCGCGGACGAGGTCACCGACCGGCAGGTACGCACGCACCGGGCCGCCGAACTCGCGGTGGACCCGCTACGAAGCCGACCGCGCCGAACGGGCCTTGCTACAGGTGGAGCCGGAGAACCGCCTCGTGGCGCGGACCCTGGAAACGCGGTGGGAGACCAAGCTGGCCGCCCTCGCCGAAGCCGAGGCGGCGTTGGCGACCGCCCGAGCCGTCAAGCCTCCAGTGCCTGACCATGAGGCGCTGCGCGCGCTGGCCGCGGACCTGCCTCGGCTGTGGGACGCGCCGACGACGAGTCCCCGCGACCGGAAACGGTTGCTGCGCACGCTGATCGCTGACGTGACGCTGCTGCTGGAACAGGACTCGGACGCGGTCCGTATCGGGGTGCGCTGGCACACCGGCGCCACCGACGAACTGGTCGTCGAGCGCCGTGGACCGGGCCGGACCCCGCCGCAGGCCCTCGCCATCGTCCGCCAGTACGGTGCCACACACAGCAACGTCGAGATCGCGCAGATGCTCAACGACGCCGGCCTGCGCACCGGCAAGAACCTGGGCTTCACCCCGCGTCACGTCGCTGCGGTTCGCGGCATCTACAAGATCTTCACCCCGCGAACCGTCGCCGTCGGGATGGCGAGGTCAGGGTCAAGCAGGCAGCCGAACAACTCGGTATCCCCGCTGACGCAATCTACAACTGGCTGCGCCACGGGCAGGTTCCCGCCCGCACCCGCGCCGGTCGCTGGTGCATCCCTGGGACGACCGGACTCAGGAGATCTACCAGCAGAAGGTCGCGGGCTCGTTGCGGCTCAAGCCCCGACGGTCCGCTGACTGACGCCGCCGAGCCGCTACGCCCCCAAATCCCACTCGCTTGCTGCCGACGCGGAACTGAACGGGCGCCGGGAGCGACTACCAGAGGACATGGCAGGCTTCACGCTTGTTCCACCGCAGGTCACAGGGAGGGCGGCTCGGATGCCGGCTATGGTCCGACGAGGCGCGGTCATCGCCACCGCTCTGGTGATCATGCTGCTCGGATCAGGGCAGGCGGCCCTCGCGCACGGGGTCGGTGGGTCCAGCGACACCGTTGGCGGGTTCGTGTGGTTGGGCACCAAGCACATGCTCGCCGGCTGGGATCACCTGGCGTTCGTCGGCGGGATCCTGCTGTTGGCCGGGCAGGTGCGGCGAGCGGCGAAGCTGATCTCGCTGTTCGCGCTCGGGCACAGTGTCACCCTGTTCACCGCCACCGTCGCCGACTGGCACGTCAACCCGGTGCTGGTCGACGTGGTGGTGGCGTTGAGTCTGGTCTTCGTCGGCGTGGTCGGGCTGCGGGGCCGGCCGAAGAACTGGACGTGGTTCGCTGCCGCCGTGCTCGGCTTTGGCCTGGTCCACGGGCTGGGCCTGTCGACCCGCTTGCAGGACCTAGGACTGCCGGCAGACGGCATGATCCCCCGGGTGCTGGCCTTCAACGTCGGGGTGGAGATCGGGCAGCTCATCGCCGTGGTCGCCATGTTCATGCTCGGCGACGTGCTCAGCCACTACCTGCCGAAGCTGCGCAACCCGCGCCTGTCCCACGGGCTGCTCGTGACCGCTGGTGTGGTGGCCGCGTCGATCCTGGCCCTCACCTCCCCGGGTGAGGTGCTGCGGCCGGTGCAGGCCGACCCTGCGGTGGGTGCCTGCACGGTCCGGGACCGTACGGAGACCTTCCCGTTCGGTGTCGGGCACCCCGTCAAGTCCTTCTTCGAGCCGGGCGAAACCGTGCCGGCCACCTCGTTCGGGCACGTCATCGGCGACGGCTACGTCATCGTCACCTACCGGCCGGACCTGGCCGCCGACCAGCTCGCCCAGGTGCGCGCGTTCGTCACCGATCCCGCAGCCGGCCGGGTCGTCGGCGGCCCCGCCCCGGGGCAGGCCGAGGCGGTCAAGGCCGTACACGCCTACAACACCGCCGTCTGCGACACCGTCGACATCGACGCCGTCGGCCAGTTCACCCGTGACTGGTTTGCCGACCCCCGCTCCACGCCCGCCGAATAACCACCCCGCTCAGTCGTGCTCCGGCGCGCCGGTCACCCGGTGCGACGCCGCGTGCAGCACCTCGGTCACCAGCCGACGCACATGCCCGCCCCGGGCCCGATGCAACGCCCGCCGGCCGTCGCGCCGCACGGTGACCAGCCCCGTTAGCCGCAGCTTGGCCAGGTGCTGCGACACCGCCGGCCGGGCCGTCCCCACCGCCGCCACCAACGCGGTCACGTCATGCTCGCCCTCGCTGAGCAGGCACATCAGCCGCAACCTAGTGGGGTCGGCCAACATCCGCAGCATCTCCGTGGCCGCCTCGACCTCCGGCACGCCAGGCAGGCGTTGTTGCAGGTCACTGGCATCTGCAACGTTGTCGCGTGCGTACATGAGCACATAATATCGCTGTCGTTCAGGAAATTCGGCGTCAAAGGCGACCGGCGGACCTGGGGGTACGGGGTGAACGACCACGCACACGACCATGACCACGGGCGCGGGCGCGGGCGCGGCGGTCATGATCACGGTCACCCGCCCGCGCACCACGACCGCGCCGGGCGACTCGCCGCCTGGGGGCACCGGCTGATCCACGCCGTCGTCCCGCACTCGCACGACTCCCGAGCGAAGATCGACCCTGCCCTGGAGTCATCCCGCGTCGGGCTGCGCGCCCTGTGGATCTCACTGGTCGGCCTCGGGGTCACCGCGCTCGCCCAGGCGGCCATCGTGGTGGTCTCCGGCTCGGTCGCCCTGCTCGGCGACACCCTGCACAACGTCGCCGACGCCCTGACCGCCGTGCCCCTCGCCATCGCGTTCCTGCTCGGCCGCCGCGCCGCGACCCGCGCCTACACCTACGGCTACGGCCGGGCCGAAGACCTCGCCGGCGTCATCATCGTCCTCGTCATCGCCGGCTCCGCCGTCGCCGCCGCATGGACAGCAGTCGACCGGCTCCTGCACCCCACGCAGGTGACCCACCTGCCCTGGGTAGCCGCCGCCGGCCTCGTCGGCTTCGTCGGCAACGAACTCGTCGCGCAATACCGCATCCGCGTCGGCCGCCGTATCGGCTCCGCAGCCCTCGTCGCCGACGGCCTGCACGCCCGCACCGACGGCTACACCTCCCTCGCCGTGCTCGCCGCAGCCGGCGGCGCCGCCCTCGGCTGGCACTGGGCCGACCCGGTCGTCGGCCTGGCCATCGCCGTCGCCATCACCTTCGTCCTCAAAGACGCCGCCCGCGAGGTCTACCGCCGGCTGATGGACGCCGTGGACCCCGAACTGGTCGACCAGGCCGAAACCGCCCTACGAGCCGTCAACGGCGTCCAGGACGTCACCGCGGTGCGACTTCGCTGGATTGGCCACCACCTACACGCCGAAGCCGACATCGTCGTCAACGCCGACCTCACCCTCGTCACCGCACACGAGATAGCCGCCGACGCCGAACACCAACTCACCCACGCCGTGCCCCGGCTGACCACCGCCACCGTCCACACCGACCCCGACAGCCACCCCGGCCGACACCACCACACCGACCTGTCCCGGCCGTCATAATCCCGCTGCACAAGCCCGTACGGCGCCGACGACGGCTCACTGGGGTGATTACGAGTACCACCGGGCAGCCTGACATGATCTTCAAAACACCAGGTCAAACCGCTAAACGAGTTTTGGCACCGTATAGGGCGCTGGGTGCCGATCACGTGATCGACTACGGCAGCGCCGACGTCGCCACCGAGGTGCTGCGGCTGACCGACGGCAGGGGCGCCGACCTGGTGCTGGAGTCGGCCGGCGGGGCCGCCTTCGGCGCGAGCCTGGCTGCGGCCAAGCGGGTCACCGGCCGGGTCGTCGTGTACGGCGTGGCCGGCGGCGAGGCTGCGATCACCAACTGGAAGCTGAATTTCACCCATCAGATCCACGTGATCGGCCTGCACATCGGCGTGCTGATCGAGACCGCACCGCAGATCTTCGGCGAGCTGATGGACGAACTGTCCGCGCTCATTGCCGCCGGGGTGTTCACCCCCGGCCGACCCACCGTGTACGACCTGGCCGACGGGCCGAAGGCGCTCACGGAGATGGAGGCGCGGGCCACCGTCGGCAAGCTGGCGCTGCAGCCCTGAGCGGACCAGACCCAACGTCAGGTGGTGGGGCCCGTCGGCCCCCAGCACGCGGCTGACGGGCGGGTGGACGCCGTGGCGTCCACCCGCCCGTGGTCGTCACACGATTCCGGCCTGGCCTACGCGCCGGTGCGGTACACAGCAATCTCGGTCATCGTCGGCGTGTACTGCTCCGTCGCGATCTGCTCGGTGAGCGCCACCCGGAGCCGGGAGGTCGTGACGCTGCCGAAGCCGGTCACGGTCAGGTCGTGCCCGATGCCGTCGGCACGGCTCGCGAAGGTCACCCAGGCGCCGGTCCCGGCATCCCATCGCTGCAGTTCGAACTTCTGGACCCGCGGGTTGGTGCCCGAGTCGGTGTACTCGTCCAGGTACACCTCGTCGAAGGTGGTGTCCGCGCCGAAGTCGATGTCAAGCGTGATCGGGTAGGCCGCGTCGTCGGCCGCTGCCCAGCGGGTTGCCGGATCGCCGTCGGTCAGGTTCACCGCGCCCAGCGTGCCGTTCAAGCCGGAGTGGGTCGAGCTCGCGGTGACCGGTTTGCCCAGGGCGAGGTTGACCCGGTCGTCGCCCGGCTCGTCCTCGATGGGGTTGTCGTCCACCGGGTCGGTGACCTTTTCGCCGATCCGGCTTTCCGCGATGCCGATCTCCGGTGCGTTGCCGTAGTAGATGTGTGTGCCAAGAAAGTCCTTGGTGCCCAGGTGCGGATTGTACCGGCCGGCGTCAATGAGTGGCGAGTCCCCACGGAGTTTGAAGTGCGCCGCGGCCTTCCGGATCCGGTCAACGCCCGCCCCGGTGATGTACTTCGCTGGGTCGCCCACAAACTTCGGGTCGACCCGCACCCCGTCCGGGTCGGCCGGTTCCTGACTGGAGTGGGTGCCGCTCGCCTCGTAGTAGGCGTTGTTCGAGAACACCGCGTGGCGCAGGGCGCCGGTACGGCGGTACCACGGCGTCGACGCCGTCGTCGAGCTGTTGTAGAAGATGTTGTTCAGGAAGTAGACGGTGCTCAGGAACGTCTCGTCGTGGACGTAGTCGAGGTCCGCACCGTCGTACACGAAGGTGTTGTTCATGAAGTAGGTCGGAGAGTAGTTCGTCGACAGCATGTTCTTCACGAGCACGCCGTTGTCGTTGACGCTCAGGTTGTAGCGAGCGACCGAGTTGGAGCTGTTGCCCATGTACGACATCCAGCCCGCCGCGTTGTCGTGTGAGTAGTTGAACTGGTACGTGACGTTGAAGTTCGTGTACTCCAGGTCCCACGGGGTGCCGTCGTACTCGTTGTTCGGGCCGCCGTAGACCTCGTTGAACTGCATCACCGAGTCGGCGCCCGCCCAGAGGTAGAGCGCGACGGACACGGAGTCGTAGCGCTCCAGATACCCATTCACTTCGTTGTATTCAACCGTCATGTTCTTGGTGTTGGCGAGCTGGATCGCGCCCTGGCCGATGCTCTCGGCGTAGTTGTGGCCGATGTAGACGTCCCGGCTGTACAGGTCGCGGGTACGCACCCAGAGCTGTTCCCAACCCTCGTGGAACTTCCCGCTCTCGTCGTACTGTCCGGCGTCCACTCCGTCGGCGGCGAACCAGTTGAACGCGAACTGTATGGCGTGTAGTTCGACGTTCTCGAACGTGTTGTCCTCGATCCGGACGTCCTTGAAGTAGTAGCCGCCGGTGCCGTACTCCTTGTAGCTGCGGCTGCCGAAGACCTGGAAGTTGACGCCGCCGTAGTGGATCCGCTGCCAGTAGCTCGGGCCGTCGAGGTTGTGGACGTAAACGTCGGAGATGCGGAAGTGGTCCATGATGCTGTCCGCGCCGGCCGGCAGCAGGTCGGCGTTGATCGAGACCATGATGCCGTCGCGGACGTAGGACCCGGCGGTGATGTTGGTCGCGAAGTCGTCGTCGTTGGACAACTCGACGTTGTTGATGTCGAAGTACTGCTGGTTGCGCAGCACGATCGCGCCGGTCAGACCGACCGTCGCGGGGTTCTTCACCCCGCCCGCCAGGAAGGGGCTTGGCACGTTGCCGTTCGTCGCGATGTACGGCCGGCCGGCGCTCGCGTCGCCGTACGCCGAGATGGTGATAGGCCGGCCCGCGCTGCCCGAGCCCTTCGGCCACAGCTGCTCGTCGTGCCACTGCTCGCCGGCCTTGAGCAGGATGCGGTCGCCGGGCCGGAACGTGGTCGCGTTCGCCCGGGCCAGGCTGCGCCAGGCGGTCTCCGGCGAGGTTCCGGCCGCAGTGTCGCGACCGTTCGTGGCGTCGATGAAGTAGTCCGTGCCGCCGGTCGGGTTCGGCGTGTTGCCCGGCCAGTCCGACTTGGCTGCGGTGCGGGTGTGGTCCGGGGCGGCGGTGGCGGGGGC
>NZ_POUB01000177.1 GCF_003236335.1 Micromonospora deserti | reverse complement strand
CGCCCGGCCGCCGCCGACCCCCGCACCCTCGCCGCCGCCGAGGCCCGCCTCTGGGAACTGCTGCCGGCCGACGTGGCGGGCGTCGACCTCTCCCCCGTGGCCCCGCTGGGCCTCTGCTCCGCGGTCGCGCCCGTCAGCCAGAACCGGATCGTGACGACCTTCCGCGCCACCGAGGTGGTCAGCGACCCCACCAACGCCCTAGCCGTGGAGGCGGCGGCGCGCCGCCGGGAGCGGCCGGCCGACGGGGAGGTGCACCTCGCCGCCTGCCACCGGGTGCTGCGGGCGCAGGACTTCGGCCCGGGCGCGGCCGCCCACTTCCGGCTCTTCGCGCTGGTGTCCAGCGCCCGTGACCGCGGCTCGGGGCGCACCGAGGAGCGTCTGCTCATCCGGCACCTGGCGTACTGGCAGCGGGTGCTGCACGCGCTGGTGCCGGGAGCGACGCCGCGCCTGCGTCTGACCGTCCTGGACACCCCGGTCGTGGCCGAGCGGATCGAGGACGGCGTCCGGCCGGCGCTCGCCGCGTCGTCCGTGCCGATCGTGGCGGAACCGGAGCGGCGGCGCGGCCGGGGTTACTACGTCGAGGCCGCGCTGCGAATCACCGCCGGCGACGGCGCTGGCGAGGTCGAACTCGGCGACGGCGGGTTCACCGACTGGACCGCCCGGCTCACCAGTGACCGCAAGGAGCGGTGCCTGGTCTCCTGCCTGGCCACCGAACGGCTCAGCGCGCTGGCCGCGCCCGACGGGGCGGAGGACCACAGCACCGACGCCGCCGGGGGAATCTGACGCGGCGGTCGGAGCCCGGTGTCGCCCACGGGGGCGGCGGCCGGCGGCGGACGGAGCTGATATCGACGTCCATCGTTGTAGCAGCATGTCTCCATGACCGACCAGCAGACCCTGGCGCTGCGCCCCGGCGGCCCGGCGGACGCGCCCACCATCCTGCGGCTGCTCGACGACGCGACCGCCTGGCTGGTGGCCCGGGGCCGCACCGGCCAATGGGGCACCGAACCGGCCTCCGCCGATCCCCGGCGCGTCGCCCAGGCAGACACCTGGGCCGCTGGCGGCGGGTTGTGGCTGGCGGTACTCGGCGACCGGCCGGTCGGCGCGCTGGTGGTCGGCGCGGCGAACGACTTCGTGCCGGCGCCCACCGAGCCCGAGCTGTACGTGAACCTGCTGGTCACCGACCGGGCGCACGCCGGGCTGGGGATCGGCGGCCGACTGCTGGCGCACGCCGCGGAGCTGGCCCGGGACCGTGGCGTGCGGCTGCTCCGGGTGGACTGCTACGCCGGCGGCGACGGCGGGCTGGTCCGCTGGTACACCCGGCAGGGCTTCACCCCGACCGACCCGTTCACCGTCGAACGCCCGGGACGGGACCCCTGGCCCGGCCAGGTCCTCGCCCGCCGGCTGGACTGACCGGCCGAAGCAGACCATCAGGTCGTCGAGCACGGGTCGGAAGTCCCCGGAAGCCACCGCTACGCCTACTCGTCCCCGGCTGCGCAGGGGCCGGCGTGGTCGTTGCGGCGTCGGCAGCGGCCGGCGCCGTCGAGCTTGGCGTCGCACCAGATGCGGGTACGCAGGAACTGGTGGTCCTCTTCGCTGAGGGTGGTCTCGCCGAAGTCGATGGCGGTGACGTGGCCCAGCGAGTCGCGTAGCGCTGCCGCGAGGGTGATCGCCCCGTCCAGGCTGGTGAGGGTGGTCGGGAGGTGGATGATCCAGCGGGGTGCGGTCATCGCGGCCGGCTGTTCGGTGAGCCTGGGGCCTCGTGGCGGCAGTCGGCGTGGCGGGACTGCCACTGCCGCAGGGCCTGGCGGATGCGTTCGGTCTCGGTGGTGGCGGTGGTGAGTTCGCGGTGCAGGCGGTCGAGTTCGTCGGCGACGCGGTTGAGATGGTCGTGGACCTGGGTGGGGTCGAGGCCGCGCCAGCGGGTGTCGAAGACGGCGGCGCGGACGTGGTGCGGGTGCAGGCGATCCCCGGTGACGTAGATCATCGCTGCGGCGCTTCCTGCTCGGCGATCAGCGCGCGGATCTGCGGGTCGGTGAGGCCGCGCTGGTCGAGGACCCGGCGGCCCCAGCGGTGCAGCCGGCACGGTGCGGCGCGCGGTCGTTGCGGCAGCGCGGGCCGTCGGGCCACTGCTCCGCCGCGTGCACGGTGAGCGCCCTGACCGCGAAACCGACGTCCTCGGCGGTGACGTACGGCGGCATCGGTAGTTCACCGAGGACCTCATCAATCGACAACATGACCCTCCCCTTGCGCTACGTGATGTGGCGCCGAGGCGGGCGGTGACGGACCACGCGTCCGCACCGGCCGGAGCCCAGCACCCGCCCCGGGCCATGTCATCCACCCTCGGCGAGCAGCGTCGGCGACAGAATGACTACGCACTGCACCTGGCCCGTAACTACACCGCACATGCTGCCGATAGAATGCACGTTCACCTGTTTCGACGTGATCTGAGGCGGCACGATGACGACCGTGCAGCGATGGACCGGCCGGGAAACCAAGGCGCTCCGTCTCGCCCTCCGGTTAAGCATCCGCGACTTCGCGACGCATCTCGGCGTGGCGGAACGGACTGTCTCGAAGTGGGAGGCTGGCGGGGCTCGCGTTACTCCGCGGCCAGAAATGCAGGCGGCCCTTGACACCGCACTCGGAAAGGCTGCACCTGAGGCACGTAGCCGCTTCTCGTCGTCCTTGCAGATGCCTCCACAGGGGCCACGCGATATGCCGACGGAGCGGCGCGACCTTGCGGCGATTGCGCGCGAGCAGGTAGCGCAGACGAGGCAGACGCTCGGGCTGAGCGTCGAGGATTTCGCCTCGGTGCTGGGTGAGACCCTGGCGTGGCAGCCAACCGCTGGCGAGATCATCTCCTGGGAGACGAGCAGTGTGCCGCCCGGCGACATCATTCTCGCGCTGCCGATATTGACCGGTCGGCCGCGACCCGGCGGCGTCGACGGGGATCAGCTCGGGGATCTCGTCGCGGTGTACCGGAGTCGGTCGCAGTTCTCTACTCACATGCCACCGGATCAGCTCATGGACGGCGCAAACACGGTGCGGGCAGTCGGACTCTCGCTCAACCTACTGACGCAGGGCTTCGCCGACCGTCGCTGGCACGACCTCATCGAAGGTGGGGCGCAGGTCCGCTGCCTCTTCCTCGACCCGGCCGGATCAGCTATTCAGGTACGCGAGGCGGAGGAGGGGTTTCCCGCCGGACAGCTCTCCGGGCTCACCAAGCTGAACATCGAAACGCTCATGCGCGTACGCGACCGCCTGCCAGATGATCTGCGTAACCGCATGGAGCTGGCAGTCTACGACGACACGCTGCGCTTCAACGTGGTGCTGGTCGACGATGTGTGTATCGCCCAGCCGTACCTGACCGAGAGCCGCAGAGTCGACTCCCCCGCCTTCGTCATCCGACGGCGGCAGCATCGAACCTGCCTATACCCGGTCTTCGACCAGTTCTTTGAGACGCAGTGGGGACGAGGTCGGAAGCTGTGAGCGACTACGGCGAACTGCTGCCCGTTGCGACCGAGGCAGTCGCGCGGGCAGCGGAAATGATGCGGCATCGGTCCCCTGGTGCGTTGACGGTAAAGGGCGACCGCGACTTCGCCTCACAGCTCGACTACGAAATCGAGCGGGAGATCCGGGCGCTTCTCGACGAAGCCACACCCGAGATCGGCTTCCTCGGCGAAGAAGACGGGGCCAGCGGTGGGGGGAAGATGCAGTGGGTGCTCGACCCGATCGACGGGACGGCGAACTTCGTACGCGGCATTCCGCTCTGCGCCGTATCACTGGGACTGCTGCACGGCAATCAGGCCGTTCTCGGCGTCATCGAGCTGCCCTTTCTCGGCAACCGCTACGCCGCTGCCGAATGCGCCGGTGCGACGGTTGACGGGAAGCCGATCAGGGTAAGCGTGACCAGCAAGCTGAACGACGCGATCGTGGCGATCGGCGACTACGCCACAGGCGCCGATGCGCCGACCAGGAACCGTCGTCGTCTTGCCCTGACGGCGAGCCTCGCCCAGACCGTGCAACGCGTACGCATGACGGGGACAGCCGCACTCGATCTGGCGTGGCTGGCGGAAGGCAGGATCGACGCAGCCGTGACACTCTCGAACCATCCCTGGGATATGACGGCCGGCGTAGCAATCGCGCGCGAGGCAGGAGGTCTCGTCGTGGGCTCAACCGGAGAGCCCCACAACAAGACGTCAGCCATTACAGTTGCTAGCTCGCCTCAGATTGCTGAGCACTTACTCCATCTTGTACGCCTATCCGAACAGGACCGGCGCTCCTCGTAGATCAGTGTTGAGCCCAACTCGATCTTGGCTCTGGGATCGCACCTGTGGCGTCTTTCCTCACGAGATATCTCAGCGGGGCACCCGTGCTGACACCCCTCCGTGGCCCAGCATCGCCAACGCGGTTAGGCGTGTGCGATCTCCAGCATCTGGAGTTCCCTCGTACCCATCCAGGACGTAGTCGCCGGACGAGAGCCGCCCTCTTGGCTCAGCCGCCCCCGCGCAGTTTCGGCAGCACCTCCGCCCCGAACGCGTCGATGAAGGCCCGCTGCTCCTGCCCGACGTGGCGGCGCCGAAGCCGGCCCGCTGGGCGTGGAGCACCGCGTCCAGCAGGTCGCGGGGGTGGATCTGCTCGTGGGACGCGTGGAAGCCGAACACCGTCATGGGACCTTCCCTACCCAGGTCGGTGTCCGGCCAAAGCTCGCCCGACCGCGTCGCCCAGGGTGCGACGACGGCGGCGGCGTCCGCTGCCAGGGCGGCCGGGTTGGCTATTCGGCGTGGGCCCCGGCGCCGGCCGACGCCGCGCCCTCACCCACCCAGACGGTCTTGACGTTGCAGAACTCCCGCATGCCCAGGGCCGACAGCTCCCGGCCGTAGCCGGAGTTCCGCACCCCGCCGAACGGCAGTTCCGGGAAGGACGTGGTCATGCCGTTGATGAACACGTTGCCGGCGTCCAGGTCGGTGGCGAAGCGCTCCTGCTCCCGCGGGTCCCGGGTCCAGGCGTTGGAGCCGAGCCCGAACGTGGTGCCGTTGGCCACCTCGATCGCCTCGTCGTACGACGACACCCGGAACAGCCCGGCCACCGGCCCGAAGACCTCCTCGCTCCACATCCGCATCTCCGGCCGCAGATCGGTCACCACGGTCGGCGGATACCACCAGCCGTCCCGGGCGGGCGGCTCACCGCCGCAGAGCACCGTGGCGCCCTGGTCGACCGCGTCCCGCACCTGGGCGTGGACCTCGTCGCGGCCCCGCTCGGTGGCCAGCGGGCCGACATCGGTGGTGTCGTCCATCGGGTCGCCGACCCGCAGCGCGGACATGTTGGCGGCGAACCGCTCGGCGAAGGCGTCGAAGACGTCGGTGTGCACGATGAAGCGCTTGGCGGCGATGCAGGACTGGCCGTTGTTCTGGCAGCGGGCGGTGGTGGCGACCTCGGCGGCCCGGTCCAGGTCGGCCGAGGGCATCACCACGAACGGGTCGCTGCCGCCCAGTTCCAGCACGGTCTTCTTCAGCTCCCGGCCGGCGATCTGGGCGATGGAGCGGCCGGCGCCCTCGCTGCCGGTCAGCGTCGCGGCCCGGACGCGTGGGTCGCTGAGGACCGGGTCGACCGCGTCGGAACCGGCCAGCAGGGTGGTGAACGCCCCCTCGGGGAAGCCGGCCCGGCGGAACAGGTCCTCCAGCAGCAGCGCGGTCTGCGGCACGTTCGAGGCGTGCTTGAGCAGGCCGGTGTTGCCCGCCATCAGCGCCGGCGCGGCGAATCGCATCACCTGCCACAGCGGGAAGTTCCACGGCATCACGGCGAGCACCGGCCCGATCGGCTGGTAGCGGATGAACGCCCGGGTGGCCTTGACCGCCCCGGCGTCGGCCGGCTCGTCGGCGAGGAACTCCGCCGCCTTCGTGGCGTAGAAACGGCAGGCGGTGGCGCATTTGGTCACCTCAGCCTTCGCCGCGGCGTACGTCTTGCCCATCTCGCTGGTCATCAGCCGGGCGGTCTCGTCCCGCTCCGCCTCCAGCAGGTCGGCCGCGGCGGTCAGCCACCGTCCCCGCTGGTCGATGGTGGTGTCGCGCAGCCGCTGGTACGCCAGGTCGGCCCGCTCGATCGCGGCGTCGAGCTGCTCCGCCGACATCGCCTCGAAGCTCTTCAGCACCTGGCCGGTGGTGGGGTTGGTGGTGGCGATGGGCATCTCGTTCTCCTGTCACTCGAAGAGTGAGTGCCGTGCGCCCGGCTCCTCCCGGCGGCGGGCGGCCCGGCGGCGCTGGATGATGACCAGGTCGACCACGGCCACCACGGCGAAGACCACGCAGAGGACGCCCAGCCACACCAGGTCGGCGGCGAATGCCAGCACCGCGAAGATGACCATGGTGACCAGCCCGAAGCCGGCGAGCACCAGTCGGAGGTTGAGCGCGCTGTACGCGTGGCCGACCGTGCCACGGGCGCGCCGGGGCTGCGATCTCGTCATTGCACCGACCTACCCCCGATCGGCGGGCTTAACCGCCGCACCGGACGGCATCCGCCTCCCGGCGCCCGCGGTGCCGTCGGCCCGGTCCGCCGGCGCGGCCCGACCCGGCCCGCACGACGCCGGTGGGCCCGCCACCCCGGCCGTGCGTTGTGTCACCAGCCCGGCCGGACAGCGGCCTGATCCCGGCCTCGGCGGGGAGGATGGAGTCATGAGCATGACCCGCGCGGTGCCGGTGACCGTCGCCATCGCCCGGCGCGCCGATCCGGCCCGGGCCAGCGAGATGGTGGCGTGGATGCGCGCCGGCACCGCGCTGGCCGAGGCGTTCCCCGGCTTCCTCGGCGCCGGTTGGGTGCAGAGCGGGCCGGGATCGCCGGAGTGGCACATGCTCTACCGCTTCGCCGACCAGGAAACGCTGCGCCGCTGGGAGGAGTCGCCGCAACGGCACTGGTGGCTGAGGTCGGCGCAGGGCATCGTCGAGCACACCCGGATCGAGCGGCGCACCGGGATCGAGGGCTGGTTCGACCCGCCGCGGGAGGGCACGGTGGAGACGCCGCCGGTCGCCGCCGAACCGGCGGGGCCGCCGGTCACCCCACCGCGCTGGAAGCAGGCGGTGGCGATCTGGCTGGCGTTCTTCCCGCTCAGCCTCACCGCGACGCTGCTGACCAGCCGGCTCATCCCGGGCCTGCCGCTGGCCGTGCGGGTGCTGGTCATGACGCTCACCCTGACCCCGCTCATGACGTACCTGGTGCTGCCCCGGATCACCCGGGCACTGCAGTGGTGGCTGCACGGCCAGCGGGCACCCTGGCGACTACCACGGCGAGCCCGGTAGGGAAAGATTTCTGCTGCATAGCCGACAGCCGCCGACACCTTCGACCCGCCGCACGCGTACAGTTACCGCGCTGTCGCTCTCCGCTGCGGGACTGGGGAAGCCATGCCTCGACGCTGGGTCACCGCCGTTGCCTTCCTGCTCGCACTGGTCGCGCTCGCCTGTGAGGGCGGCGGCGAGGCCCGCCCCCGCCCGACCCGCGACACGCCGCCACCCGGCGCCCCCGGGGGCATCGCGGCGCTCGGCGACTCGATCAGCACCGGCTTCGGTTCCTGCCTCGTGCTCACCTCGTGCCAGCGCAACTCCTGGTCGACCGGGAACGGGCTGCGGGTCGACAGCCACTACCGGCGGCTACTCGACCGCGACCCGTCGCTGCGCGGCCGGGCCCACAACCACGCCCGCCCGGGCGCCCGGGCCGCGTCGCTGGCCGGCCAGGCCGAGCGGGCGGTACGCGACCGCGCCGACTACGTCACCGTGCTGATCGGCGCCAACGACGTCTGCCGGGGCGGCGTCGAGGTGATGACGCCGGTGGCGCAGTTCCGCGCCGAGGTGGATCGGGGCCTGCGGGTGCTGCGCACCGGGCGGCCGAAGGCCCGGGTGCTGGTGGTGAGCATCCCGGACCTGTACCGGCTCTGGGAGGTGGGGCACACCGACGAGCGGGCGGTCCGGGTCTGGCGGCGCGGCGTCTGCCCGGCACTGCTGGCGAACCCCACCTCGACGGACCCGCTGGACCGGGCCCGCCGGGCCACCGTCCGGGAGCGGGTCGCCGACTACAACGCGGAACTCGTCGCGGCCTGCCGGACGTACGGTGCCCGGTGCCGGCACGACGGCGGCGCGCTGCACCGGGTGCGTTTCGACCTCGACCTGGTCAACCCGCTGGACTGGTTCCACCCGAACGCGGCCGGCCAGGACCGCATCGCCGAGGTCACCTGGCGCAGCTCCGGCCTCGCCGGCTGACCGGCGCGGGGCGGTCCGGTGCGCGCCGTGCGGCGCGCGCGGTTCCAGTGCACGCCGCCCGGCGCGCGCCGTCCGATGCGCTCCCCCGGCGCGGACTGCCCGGTGCTGGCGGTGGCGCGCCGGTCAGGGGCGGCGGGGTTCCGGGACGGTGCCGCCGCCGTACTGGCGGTACAGGGCCCGGGAGCGTTCGGCGAGGTCCTTGGTGGCGGAGGAGTTGGCCCAGGTGCCCAGGATGATCGCGGCGCCCGGCACCACCTTGGCGAAGATCCGCTTCGCCGCGCGCACCCCGGCCATCTGGGCCAGCCGTACGCCCAGGCGCAGCATCACCTTGCCGAGCGCGGGCTGACCGCCGCTGCCGAACAGCGCACCGGCACGCTCCCGGCCGGCGGCCACCCCGAGCGCGAGCCGGGCCGTCTCGGCCACCTTGTGCACCTTCTGCAGCACCAGCAGGTCGGTAGCCCGGTCGGTGTGGACCGGATCGACGCCGTACGCGGCGGCGATGTGCAGCACCATCCGGGCCTGGGTCCAGGCCAGCACGCCCACGTCGAGCACCGCGCCGGGAAGCCCCGCGGCGCCGGAGACCGCCCCGGAGAGCCGGGCTCGGTTGACGAACTTGCGTGCCGCCTGCTCAGCCAGCACCTCGGCGGACACCCCGGGCTGCTCGGCCCGGGCCCGCACGGCCCAGTGCGCCGCCTCCGGCCCCAGCCGGCGCACCGCCTCCAGGGCGAGGTGCTCCGGGGCGTACTGCGGGTCCTCCCGCATCCGGTCCCAGAGCTTCGCCGGGGGCGCCTCGGGAGCGTCCGCGGGCGCCGCTGGCACCACGGCCGGCGGCTGCGGGGTCGGGGCGACGGGCTGGCCGTCGGTGGGCGCGGAATCGGTCACAGGTTCTCCCGGGGGTCGGAGAGGTCGGACGAGGGTCAGCGGCGGTGGGACAGCTTGGCCGCCAGACCCTTCAGCTTCTGCTGGGTGCCGGGCTTGGCCAGCTCACGGCGACCCCGTTCGATGAGCTGCTGCCCCTTCGGCGATCGCAGGAAGGTGCTGAGTCGCTGCATCAAAGACATGTCGTCCTCCTGTCGTGCTGCCTGATACATGTGTACCTCGGGACGACAACGTCCGTACCCTGGACGCCGGATCGGCAACCGTCCACAGTGGCCGTCGGGAGACTACTGCCCGGCCTCCTCGACCGCGTTGACGACCCTGGTGGCCCGCCACTCGTGCTTGGCGTAGTGCTCGGGGTAGGCCGAGATCTGCACGGCCTGGGCGGCGTCGGTCAGTCGCATCTGCTGCCAGCCGGGCACCCGCGTGAGGGCGGCGAGGAACTGCCGGGTGGCGAACTCCGGGTCCATCAGCTGGCCGACCTCACCCCAGCCACTGCTGGGACGCTGCTGGAACAGGCCGACCGAGTCGTGGTCCCAGCCGATGGCCTGATGCGGGTAATCCTGCGACTCGGGCAGCACGCCGCTGGCGTAGTTGTAGAGGTTGCTCTCCTGCATCGCGGTGGCCACCGCGATCACCAGGGCGCGCCGGGGCATGCCCATCTTTCGCCCGGTCCGCACGATCACCTCGGCGTTGTCCATCTGGGCGTGGTCCAGCCCGGCGACCGGGGCCGGGTCGACCGGCTTGCGCTTCGTGGCCCGCTCCGGAATGGGGGTGGTGTCCGGGTCGGCGGCGGTGCTCGGGGTCGCGGACGCCGGGGCACGGTCGAGGCCGCGGGAGGCACGTTCCGGCTCGACCCGCTGCGCGGCGACCTGCTCGGTCGAGCCGGCCGCGTCGGCGGTCCCGCCCCTGGTGTGGGCGAGGGCGGTCAGGCCGAGACAGCAGACCACGCCGACGGCGAGCGCGATCCGGGCCCGGGCCCGGGCCGGATTCCGGAGCAGGTCCCGGACCGGTGAGGCGAGGCGACGACCGGCCGACCGGCAGGACGAGGGGGTATCGTCCGAACGGTCAGCCGGGTCGCCAGGGGTGGGCTGGTCGTCGAGGGTGCGGTCGTCACGCATCAGCCGAGGCTAGGCAGGCCCAAACCCCGATCACCCTGGGTGATCACGTGGCCCTGCTCACGAAACCGCCGGTCGGCACCGGACGATCCGCGGCGCGCGGGCGGCCCGGGGGACGGACCTCGCGGACCCGCCAACCCTCGGCATCACCTCGTGGCGGGCGGCGACGGCGGAAAGCGGGATGAACCGCCGACCATCACGCCATGACCCCCGGATCGGCTGTTCGACCGATACGGGCATCGGGCGTACGGCCATCACTCCGCCGCACCCCAACCCGAGATGTGGTGATACCACCCGAACCTGATCATCCGCCGGCCACCGGCCCGGGACGCGGCGGAATGCATCAGGATGGCGGGTACGTTCCCCTCATGCCGTCGGCGGACGGCAACCCGCACGCACGACCTGGGAGGTCCGCACCGGTGCTCGACCCACACGAGCTCTACGAACTCACCGACGACCTGCCCGACCTCGGTCAGCCGGTCCTGATCCAGGCCCTCACCGGCTTCGTCGACGCCGGCAGCGCCACCCGACTGGCCCGCGAGCAGTTGCTCACCTCCCTGGAGGCCCACCCGGTCGCCCATTTCGACGTGGACCAGCTCTTCGACTACCGCTCCCGCCGGCCCGTGATGACCTTCGTCGAGGACCACTGGGAGTCGTACGACACGCCGGCACTGGAGCTGCACCTGCTCCACGACGACGACGAGACCCCCTTCCTGCTGCTCACCGGCCCCGAGCCGGACCTGCAATGGGAGCGCTTCGTCGCGGCGGTCGGCGGGCTCGCCGCCCGGCTGGACGTCCGGCTCACCGTGGGGCTCAACTCGATCCCGATGGCGGTCCCGCACACCCGCCCCACCGGGGTCACCGCGCACGCCACCCGGCGCGACCTGATCGCCGGCTACGAGCCGTGGCTGCAGCGGGTGCAGGTGCCGGGCAGTGTCGGGCACCTGCTGGAGTTCCGCCTCGGCGAGCAGGGCCGGGACGCGCTCGGCTTCGCCGCGCACGTGCCGCACTACGTCGCGCAGACCGAGTATCCGGCCGCCGCCGAGGTGCTGCTCGCCTCCGTGTCCCGCAGCACCGGGCTGTTGCTGCCCCGGGACGGGCTGCGCGCGGCGGCCGAGGTGGTCCGGGTGGAGATCGACCGGCAGGTCGCCCAGACCGAGGACGCGGCCGCGCTGGTCCAGGCGCTGGAGGAGCAGTACGACGCGTTCGCCCGCGGCCGCGGCGAGAAGAACCTACTCGCCGCCGAGACCGGGCCGCTGCCGACCGCCGATGAGCTCGGCGCCGAGCTGGAACGGTTCCTGGCCGAGCAAACCCGCCCGGGTGACGCCCCCGGCAGCTGACCGGCTCGCCAGCGGGGAGCGGACCCGAGCCCGGTGCGACACCCCGGGGAGCCGGGCCGGCACCGCGGGCGCGGATGGGGCAGGCTGGGACCATGCGCCTGGCCACCTGGAACGTGAACTCGGTGAAGTCCCGCCTGCCCCGGCTGCTCGACTGGCTCGCCACCACCGGGCCGGACGTCGTCTGCCTGCAGGAGACCAAGTGCCCGGACGGCGCCTTTCCGGTGGCCGAGGTGGGCGGGCTGGGCTATACCGTGGCGAGCCACAGCGACGGCCGGTGGAACGGGGTGGCCATCCTGTCCCGGGTCGGCCTGGCCGACGTAACGGTGGGGTTCCCCGGCGAGCCCGGCTTCCCCGAGCCGGAGGCGCGGGCCATCTCGGCCACCTGCGACGGCCTGCGGGTCTGGTCGGTGTACGTGCCGAACGGCCGGGCCCCGGGCGACCCGCACTACGCGTACAAGCTGGCCTGGTTCGCGGCGCTGCGGGACGCGCTGGAGGTGGAGCTGGCCGGCGGGCTGCCGCTGGCGGTGTGCGGGGACTTCAACGTCGCCCCGACCGACGCCGATGTCTGGGACCCGGCGCTGTTCACCCACTCCACCCACGTCACCCCGGCCGAGCGGGCAGCCCTCGCCGCGCTGCGCGACCTCGGGCTCTCCGACGTGGTGCCGACCCCGATGAAGGGACCGCACCCGTTCACCTACTGGGACTACCGGGCCGGGATGTTCCACCAGAACAAGGGCATGCGGATCGACCTGGTGTACGCCTCCGCGCCGTTCGCCCGGACGGTCCGCTCCGCGTACGTGGACCGGGAGGCGCGCAAGGGCAAGGGCCCGTCCGACCACGCCCCGATCGTGGTCGACGCGGATCTGGTCCCGGTCGTGGAGTCGTTCTGAGCCGGGCCGCTTCGCATACGGTGGAGCCATGGCAGTCGTGAAGATCAACGCGATCGAGGTCCCGCCCGGCGCGGGCGCGGAGCTGGAGAAGCGGTTCGCCGCCCGGGCCGGCACGGTGGAGAACTCCCCCGGCTTCCTCGGCTTCGAGCTGCTCCGCCCGGTGGCCGGGGAGAACCGCTACTTCGTCTACACCCGGTGGGAGACCGAGGAGGCGTACCAGGCCTGGGCAGCCGGCCCCTCCCGCGCCGCCCACGCCGGCACCGGCGAGCAG
>NZ_POUB01000176.1 GCF_003236335.1 Micromonospora deserti | reverse complement strand
ACCCGCCGACGAGCTGCGGGAGCTGCACCTGCGGGCGGCCGGCTGGTACGCCGACAACGGCCGGCCGGTCGACGCGCTGCGGCACGCGCTGGCCGGCGGTGGACGGCGCCGGTCACGGCGGCGGGGCGGGGGCGAGCGGGATCCAGCTCACCGCGCGGCGGGCGGCGGCCATGCTGGCCCAGGCCGTCAGCTCGACCAAGGCCGCGTCGTCGGCGCCGGCGGCCCGCACACCGTCGACGACGTCATCGTCGACCTGGTAGGCCGCGAGGGCGGTGAGCAGCGCGAGCCGGCCGGCGGGGCGCTCGGCGGCGGGCAGGTCGCGCACGGCGTCGCCGACCCAGGCGCGGCTGAGCCCCGTCGGCTGGCCGTCCCATTCCGCTAGCCGGGCGGTGACCAGGTCGCGGACCGCCGGCGGTACCGAGCGGCGCCCGGCGGCGTCGATCGCCGCCGCCGCGCGGGCGAGCGCGTCCGCCATCGTGGGGGTGCCGGCCGCCCATGCCAGGTCCGCCGGCGGCGGCGCGGCCGGCAGCAGCCGCAGGGCGGCGCCGGCCGGGCGGTCCCGCCGGGCCGGGCGGGCCATCAGCCGACCGAAGATCCGGCGTACGCCGCCGCGGACCGACGCCGGCACGGTGGCCGGGATCGGCGAGGCGTCGAGAAAGACGTTGACCATCCGGTTGAGGTAGTGGAAGGCGAGCGCGACGCCGACGAGTTCGGCGGCCTGGTCGGCGGGGACCGGGAGCTCGGCGTGCCGGGCCGCCGCCCGGTCCGTGCTGTCGCGCGCCCAGCCGGCCACCCGGGCCAACCGGGTGTCGGCCGACGCGTGCGCCGCCGGCCCGGCCAGGCCGGCCATCGTCGCCGAGTGCACCTCCTGGCAGTACGGGCAGGCGTTGGCGGCGGACACGGCGGCGGCCACGGCCTCCCGGGCGGCCCGGTCCACCCGGCCGGCGGCGACCAGCGTCTCCCGCAGGACGACCCAGCACGCGGCCAGCACCGACGGGGCCGGCGAGTGCAGGCTGACCGGCGGGGCGAGCATGCCGA
This sequence comes from Micromonospora deserti, assembly GCF_003236335.1. GTDB lineage: Bacteria > Actinomycetota > Actinomycetes > Mycobacteriales > Micromonosporaceae > Micromonospora > Micromonospora deserti. Next base: position 11,763 of record NZ_POUB01000176.1, on the reverse strand, counting down.
AGTCCCGCTCCACCTGGTGGTAGACCGCGGCGACCAGCCCCCGCGCGTGCTCCGGGGGAACGGGGGTGACCCGCCGGACCTGCCCCTGCGACGGACGTCGGGCGACGCGGGCGACCAGGCCGCTCACCGCCGGCTCCCGCTCGTCGTGATCACCGGCCCAGCAGCCCGCTGACCAGCGGCAGCACGGCGTCCCGGCTGCTCGTGCCCCCGTCCGGCGCGGGGGCGCCGTAGGTGACGTCCACCCCCCGCTCCCGGGCTGCCCGGACGATGCCGGGCACGGCCCGCTCGGCCAGCGCGGCGATCGTCATTGCCGGGTTGACCGTCAGGGCACCGGGCACGGCGGAGCCGTCGGTGACGAAGATGCCGGGGTGGTCGCGCAACTCGTGCCGGTCGTCCAGGGCCGAGGTGCGCGGGTCGTCGCCGATCCGGCAGGACGCCAGGGGGTGCACGGTGTACGCGCCCACCACGTCGTTGGTCCAGGGCATCACCCGGGAGAGCCCGTCGCGTTCCAGGATGTCGCGCACCTCGGCGTCGGAGAGCGCCCAGCCGCGCCGCGTGTTCTCGGTCGGGTCGTAGCGCAGCGGCCCCCGGCCCAGCATCTGCTGGGACAGCCGTATCGCGTTGCCGGTCTCCGGCGGGGGCCCGAACACCCCCTCGTTGTCGTCCTCGCTCATCGTGAAGATGGTCAGCCAGGACTGCCAGCTGCGCAGGATCTCCTTCTTCTCGGCGCCGAACCAGGTCGGGCCCACGGTGTCGGGCACCTGGGCCAGGATGGTGCCGAAGCCGGGCGGGAAGTAGAGCTGTTCCAGGGAGAACCGCTCGTACTCCGGCAGCGACCCGTCGAGCCGGTCCCAGCTGGCCACGCAGGGGCCCTTGCCGATCTGGTACGCCTGGTAGGGCACGCCGTCCGGCCGGCTCAGCCCGAGCACGTCGCGGATCCGGTCCTCGTCGAAGATCGCGGTGTTGAGCCGTTCGCCGTTGCCGGAGAAGTACCGGCCCACGGCGTTCGGCATGGGCCCGAGGGTCGGCTCCGAGCGCTGGAGGATGACCGGCGTGGCCCCGGCCCCGGCGGCCAGGACGACGAGCTTCGCGTCGATCGTGCCGCTGTCCACCTGGACCCGGTAGTCGACGTCGTCGAGGACGCTGTAGTGCACCCGGTAGCCGCCGTCCTCGGTGCGGGACAGGTGTTGCACCTCGTGCAACGGGCGGATCTGCGCGCCGTACGACAGCGCGGCCGGCAGGTAGTTGAGCAGCAGGGAGCGCTTGGCGTCGAAGCGGCAGCCGGACATCATCCAGTTGCAGTTGGTGCACCGGGCCTGGTCGAGCGCCACCGGCACCGGGTTCGCGGTCCGCCCGGCGTGGTCGCACACCGCGCCGAACAGCCCACCCGCGAACGGCACCGTGTCCCACGTCTGCCGGGTCACCGGCAGCGCCTCGGCCACCCGGTCGTACCACGGTTCGAGCGACTCCCGGGAGATCGCCGCCGGCCACATCCGGCGGCCGAGGCCCCCCGTGCGCTCGAAGACGAACCGGGGGGCGCGCGGCATCGCGGCGAAGTAGACGACGCTGCCGCCGCCGACGCAGTTGCCGCTGAGCACGCTCATCCCGTCGCCGATGACGAAGTCGAAGATCCGGGTCGACGACGCGCCGAAGTTGAAGTCGTGCTGGAAGTCCTCACCGTTGAGCCACGGCCCGCGTTCCAGCACGACCACCCGCGCGCCGCCGGCCGCGAGGTGGTAGGCGGCGATGGCACCGCCGAAGCCACTGCCGACCACGAGGACGTCGGTGCTCTCGGAACTCGTCATGCGGGGCTCCCTGAGGGGGTGGTGTGGGGGTGCGGCCGGGCCAGTTGCCGGCCGTAGCTGTAGCTGTCGAAGCGCCACAGCCCGTCGGAGTCGGGCGGGCGGAAGCCGATCGTGGTCAGTCCCGGGTGACCGGCGGCGAGCGCCTCGACCGTGTGGGTGTGCGCCGCGGCGTCGAAGGCGATGGTGCTGAACATGGCGACGCTGATCCACGCCTCCCGTTCGGGGTGCGTGCGGCCGGTCAGCCGCTGCACCAGCCGCACCCGGTTCGGGTAGTCCAGCGAGACGAACGGGGGGACGTCGTGGTCCAGCTCGATCCCGGCCTCGGCGGCGTACTGGCGGGCGTGCTCGTTGAGCGCGTCGGCCAGCGCGTCCAGCGCCGGGGCCATGCCGCCCTCGGCGGAGCGGAGCACCTCCAGCGCGCCGGAGGCGACGGCCCCGCCGCCCTGCGACACCCCGGCCACGGCCCGGTCGCCCGGCCACCGCTTCTCGCCGGGCAGAATCGTATCGGCATACGCCTCCAGCGCCATCGTCCGCGCCTGGTCGGCATCCATTTCACCGGGCACCGGCATCACCTCCGACGATCAACTCGAAATTGACAGGGAGCACCCGCGTCCACTCGCTACTCGCGCTTTTCCGGTGGTCGCGGAAACGGCGTCACCGCCGGCCCGGCGTGCATTCGCCATCGCCTACCCCCAATGGTGTACGCGCGGCGCCGCGGGCACATCTCGCGTTTTGCTTTAGTGCCCGGCGGCGCCGCGTTCAGTGGACGGCACCGGCTATGGCGAGCTGGCCACCGGCGTGGCCGTCGGAGCGCCGCGCGGGGGACGTGCGCCGGAGATCTCTCGTCAGGTGGGACGTAGGTCGCCGAGCGGATCCGCCCGGGGAGGCGCGTCCCCGGAAGGCGTCCCGGAGGGGAGCGGTGCCGGGGAGCGGGCCGCCGGCACGGTGACCGACGGCGGTTCAGCCGGCCCGGGACACCACCGCGACCGCCAGTTCCTCGGGCCCGCCGCGCAGACCCGCCACGCAGGTGGCCGCCTGCCATCCGCCGGCGCTGAGCAGCACCCAGCGATCCGGGGTGTGCCGGCCGAGCGTGAGCGGGGTGACCGCCGTGACCCCGACCTTGTGCAGCGACTCCAGCGCCGACCAGACGCGGGTGGCCGAGGTGGACAGCGGTTCCCCGGTCTCGGCGGCGACCAGGTCGGCCAGGGCGAGGTGCCCGCCGAGCAACCCGTGCCACTCGGCGCGGTCCCGCCACACCACCGGTTCGATGTCGCAGCCGACCGGCGTCCGCGCGGCCACCGCGAGGGTGCTCGCCGAGCCGTGCGCCGCCGACACCCACCAGCCGCCGCCGACCTCGGGTCGCCCGTCCGGGCGGTACCGGACCGCCGCACCGGGACCGAGCAACCGGGACACGGCCAGCGCGGTGTGCTGCCGACGCCGGTCGCGGTGCAGTCCCGGCTCCAGCACCACGGTGCCGTCGAAGCCGACCAGTTGGGTGAGCCTGCGCCGCAGGTAGGGCCCGAGCACGTGGGCCGGCCACGGGCCGGGCGGCCGGTCGCCGGGGACCAGCCGCAGCCGCAGGCCGGTCCAGCGCTCGACCACCCGGCCCCGGGAGCGCACCTCCAGGTCGAACCGGTGCACGTCACGGTTCCGGTCCCGCCGTACCGCGTGCAGTGTCACCTGCTCGTACGGGCCGGTGCCGGCCACCCAGATCCGGTCGACGCCGAGCGGCAGCAGCGCGGCGTCGGGGGCCCAGGGCTGCAGCGCGTGCAGGTACGCGTCGCGCAGGCCGGGGTCACCGAGCACCAGCGGCTCCGGCGGGGCCGCCTGGAACCACCACGCCGCCTCGGCGCCGGCCAGTTCAGCGACGCAGCCAGCCGCGGTGATCTCGTGGTACGAGAGCAGGCGGCGCAGCCGGGGGCCGCGCCGGACCAGACCGTCGTACACCTCCCGCGCCGGGTGGGTCGGCAGCAGCGGCGGCTCGTCGCGCGGCGCGGACGCGACGAGGCCGCCGCCCGCCGGGAGCCGGGCGTCCGGTTCCCCGTCCGGTGCCGCGCCGGTGCCCCGGTGCCGGAGCCGGGCGCGGACGTGGTCCACCCGGTACCCGGGACGCGTGCTGCGCAGCGTCACCCGGGCCGTGGTGGGCTCCGGCCCGGCCACGGCGACGAGCCGCACCTCGACGGCCCGGTTGCGGGGCACCACCAGCGGCTCGCCGAACTCGACCGCCTCGATCACCGGCGGTCCGTCGTGACCGGTGATCGCGCACCACGCCTGCGCGAGCGCCTCCAGCGCGCACGCGGTCGGGAACACGAGGGCGGCCTCGTCGCCGTGGTCGTCGAGATACGGATCCTCGGCCGGGCCGAGGGTGGCCGCGGTCACCAGGAGCCGACCCGGGTCGTGGGTGAGCACGGCGGCGGTGAAGCGCGCGGGGGTCATCGCACCGGGCAGGATGCCGTACGCGGTCGCGCTCCCGTCCACCGTGGTCACCGTCCCTGCCCCGTCAGGCGAAGTGCGCCTGGATCCGCTGCCGCCACACCTCGTACGCCGGCTCGGCCGCGTCGGGCGGGAGCGTGGCGCGTTCCCGTTCGGTGACCGCCGCCGCCTCCTGCGGGGTGCAGCCGCAGAAGATGCCGGTGGCCACCGGCGTGTGCTCGGTGACCAGGCCGGCGTACAACCGCGCCTGGGCCGCGAAGGCGGAGCCCTGAGCCAGTTGTGGGCGGTACCGGCCGGCGTGGACGTACAGCTTCTTGAGGTCGTCCTGGTCGGCGCCGCCGGCGTAGGTGGCGGCCAGGCCCATGCCGCTCCACAGGTCTCCGTGGCGCGACTCGTCGAACCGGCCGATCAGCTCGGCGGCGACGTCGGGGTCGGCCCCGGCGACGAACCAACTGGCCCGTCCGATGCCCTGGTCGACCGCGCGGCGCGCGTAGTCGCCGGGGACGTCGGGGGGCCAGGCGACCGGGCCGTCCTCCTGCCGGCGCACGAAGCGGTCGGTCTGGAAGTAGGCGCGGTGGAAGCCGAGGCCGTCGAGCACCAGCCAGCGCAGCAACCGGTCCGGCGCCGGGACCGCCCGCCAGCGCCATCGGGGCAGCTTGGCATACGCCCAGCCGATCCCGACGTAGGCCATGTAGACGTGCGGGGCGCCGGCGCCGGCGAGGAAGCGGGCGGTGCGGCCGCCACCGGGGGCGACACCGTCCAGGATGGCGTACCCCATGGCGGCGCCCTCGTAGGCGAACCCGCGGAACTGCCGCTCGATCAGCTCCAGACGGCCGATGTCGGTGTCCGCGCGGGCCTCGACCGCGGCCCGGAACCCGGTCAGGAAGCTGGTGCCGACGGACTCCAGCCGGCGCCGGGTGGCCTCGTCCTTGACGTGGAATCCCCGCCGGCTCATCGTCGTCTCGACCATGTCGGGCGTCATGAGCTGCGCGCGAAGGGCGCGCCACAGGCCTGCCATCGGGCTCTCCCAACGGGTGGCGGACGCCGGCGGCGTCCGTGGGGCTCGTCCGGTGGACCCGGATGGGCCGAGGCTAGGCGCGGGCCGCGCCGGCCGCCTACTTCCTGGTTGCTCTACGCGACCGCGTGATCACACTCAATTGTCGAATCTGTGCTGGTTGGGGCTGCCCAAATCGGTGAAATTGCTGGCGAACGGCGAAAAGCTGACGGCACGAACGGAGAAGGAGCGCGGTCTCCGGCTGTTGCACACTCGGAAAGTCTATTCGGCGTAGATCACGCGTCCGGGGCGTGCCGAGCACATCGGCAGGCAATTATTCCAGGGCCGTCGGGCTCGCCGTCGCAGTTTTGCGATCCGTCGCCGGACAACCATAGCGGAACGGCGGGGTCAATCAACGCGGCGACGAGTCGGGCAGCCATCCCGGGCCGGACCGCCGACAGACAAACCGCCCGTGACGATTTCCGAGAAAGAGGGGACAGACCGTGACCCAGGCATCCGACGTGATCGCCGACCTCAGCGCGGAGAACGAGGCCCTCGACGCCATGGTGGCGCAGCTGGACGCGGACCGGTGGAGCTCGCCCACCCCCGCGCCCGGCTGGACCATCACCCACCAGATCGCCCACCTGGCCGCGACGTTCCGGCTCGCCGGGCTCGCCGCGGCGCAGCCGGGCACCTTCCAGGAGGTCGCCTCGCGGCTCAGCGACGACTTCGACGCCAACGTGCGGGCCGCCATGGCCGACTTCGTCGCCGAACCGCCCCCGGTCCTGCTGGCGCGCTGGCGCGCCGAACGCACCGCGGCCGAGAAGGCGCTGGCCGCGGTGCCACCCGGCCAGCCGGTGCCGTGGCTGGTCCGGCCGCTGCCGGCGCCGGTACTGGCGGCCGCCGGGATGATGGAGGTCTTCGGGCACGGCCAGGACATCGCCGACGCCCTGGGGGTGCGCCGCACCCCCACCGACCGGCTCGGCCACCTGGTCGGCTTCGCCGTCCGGACCTGGGATTTCGGGTACCTCGCACGCGGCCTGACGGCGCCGGAGGTCGAGTTCCGGTTCGAGATCAGCGCCCCCTCCGGTGCGGTGTGGACGTTCGGCCCGGAGGACGCCGAGCAGCGGATCAGCGGACCCGCCGAGGACTTCTGCCTGCTCGTCACCAGGCGCCGGCACCGGGCCGATCTGGCCCTGCGGGCGGTCGGCAGCGAGGCCGACCGCTGGCTGGACATCGCCCAGGCGTACCGGGGTCCGGCCGGGCCGGGCCGCGCGCCGGGTCAGTTCCCCCGGCCGGAACGGTCGTAGCGCACGCGGTCAACCCGGTTCCCCTCATACGGGCGTCGGACATCCGTCCGAAGCGGTTCCGCCCGCCGGCCGGGACGCGGATCACACCTTTTCGAACGGTCCGGCCGGCGGGCACCCCCGACAAACCGGAAATAGGGCGAGAGATTGCCCGGGGACAGATACTACTGTCAGCACATATGGGGCAAGCGTCCATTTTCTCCGACCATGACCAGTCTCTATAAGAAACCACACGTTGACCTGCGTAAATAAGCATGTTGATTGCGGAGCCACGAGCCGGCTAGCATCAACGCAACGTCGCCACCTAATTGCTCACAGTCAATCCTGCAGATCCTTAACACGTATTTGCGTCCGGGTGAACCAGCCCGGACGCATTCGGGATCGGCACCGCAAGACGCGCCACACCAACTGACGTGTCAGGCCACCGACAGGAACCCAGCGTCACTAGCGCACCAGCCATCGGATTGGGGGATGCGATGGAAGACAGTATCCAGAGAGCCGTCGGGCGGGTTATCGAGGCCATCCGGGAGGACCTAGCGGAACAGCACACTGTGGACGGCATGGCACGGACGGCCATGTTCAGCAAGTTCCACTTCACCCGGATCTTCCAGCGGACCACCGGCATCTCTCCGGGACGCTTCCTCATGGTCATGCGGCTGCACCGCGCTAAACAACTCCTGCTGTCCACGTCGCTGAGCGTCACCGAGATCACGCACGAGGTCGGCTACGCCAGCGTCGGCACCTTCAGCTCCCGGTTCACCAGCAGCGTCGGCGTCTCGCCGAGCACCTTCCGCAGACTGGGCGGGGTGACACCGCAGGTTCCCATCGACCACCGGTCGGTCCCTCAGCCGCCGGTCACGGCGATCTGTGGCACCGTGCACGGGCCGCAGTCCGACCCCATCGGCGACGACCGGATGGTCTTCGTCGGGCTCTTCCGCGACCCGGTCCCGCTCGGGCGGCCGGTGCGCTGCACCGTACTCGACCGCCTTGGCCCGTACCGGCTGGAGAGTCCGCCACCAGGACGCTGGTACGTGCTCGCCTACTCCACGACCCGCGACAAGAAGAGCTACTGGCGGCCCAACCCCGAGGAGCAGGACGCACTGATCGGCTCGCACGGGCCGCTGACCATCTGCCGGCGACCGGGCGCGCTCGACGCCGACATCCAACTACGGGAGATCACCCCCCTCGACCCACCTGTGCTGCTCGCCCTCCCCGTCCACTAGTTCCCATCCCACCTACCGTCACTGACCGCCCGCCCGGTGCCGTGGCTGCGCGAGCTGACCTGGGTGCTGCACGGGGTGTCGGTCGCGCTCGCCCTGGCGTACGCGGTCACCGCGCTGCTGCGCGCGACCGCCGTGCCGGCCGCGGGCGGCGCCGGGCTGGTGCTGCTGCTGGCAGCGGCGGTCGGCCTGGCCGGGGCGCTGGTGCTGGGCCGGCCCCCGCTGCCCGACCTCGGCGCCGGCATCTTCACCCTGGCCGTGATCGGCGCGCTGGGCCGGGTCGCCTCGGTGGCGCTGCCCGGCCGGTCCCTGCTGCTGATCGCCGCGGTCATCACGGTCACCGGGCTCGCCGTCCGGGCGGTGCCCGAGGCGGCCCGGCGCGGGCCGCAGCTCGCCTCGGCGGTGGCGCTGACGGTCAGCGGGGTGGTGGTGGCCGGCGGCGCCCTGCGGGCCGGGGTCGCCCCGGTCCGGGCCGCGCTGCCGGCGTGGTCGGCCGACCTCGACCGCTGGCCCGCCGAGCTGGCCGACGCGGTGGGCCCGGCCGCCTGGCAGCTCGCCGCGAGCGCCTTCCTGCTGACCGTCGCCGCGGTGCTGGCGCTCCCGCCGGAGATCCGGCGGGAGTTCGCGGTGGTCGGCGCGGCGCTCACGGCGCTCGCGGTACCGGCGTCCTTCGGGCTCGGCTGGGCGGTGGCGCCGTGGCCGATGGTGCTGGCGGCGGTCGGCGTCGGCGTGGTCGGGCTATCGGCCCGCACCCGGCGCGCGGCGCTGGCACACGCGACCACCGCGGCCGGCGTGGGGCTCTTCGGGGCGGGCGCCGCGTTGACCCGGCCGGCCCTGACCACCGCGGTCCTGCTGACCCTCTTCGCCGCCGGGGTGCTGGTGGCCGTGGCGCCCCGGGTCCGGCTCGCCCCGGCAGCCGTCGATACGCTCTCCGCCTGGGCCGCCGGCGGCGCGGCGTTCGCGCTGCCGGGCGCGGTGGCCGCCATCGTCGCCGCCACCACGCCGATCGACCCGACGCCCACCCCGGCGAGCCTGCGCGAGGTGACCGTCCCGGTGCTGGCGGCCAGCTTCCTGGCGGTCTGCGTCACCCTCGGCTACACCGCCGTGGTGCAGGTCTCCCAGCGGCACATCCCGGTGCCGCTGTCCGTCGGCACCGGCCTCGGCGCCCTGGGGGTCACCGCCGCGGCCTTCGGCGCGCCGGGCGCCACCGTCGCCGACGCCTGGGTCGGCGCGCTGCTGCTGGTCGCCGCAGTGCTGCTCTTCCTGGCCCCGTCGATCGACGCGGGCCGGCGCTCCGACCTGACCCTGGACGGGTCCGACCTGGCCGCCGCCGCGGTGACGGCGGCGCTGATCGCCACGTTGGTCCGGATCGCCGCCGTACTCGCCCCGGGTGGGCAGCTCGCGGTGGCCGCCGCGCTGGTGCTGCTGGTCGCCGTGGCCGCCCGGGCCATGCCCGAGGAGTGGCGGCGGGGGCCGATTCTCGGCATCGCGGTCGGCGGTGTGCTGATCGGGCTGCTGGCCGGCTGGAGCGCGCTGCGCGGCGGGCTGGGCGTGCTTGCCACGCCGGGCCCGATCTGGGCCGGTGACCTGAGCGGCTGGCCGGCCGCGCCGACCGGCGGGGGCACCTGGCAGGCCCCGGTGGCGCTGGCACTGCTCGGCGTCGCGGCCGCCATCCTGCTGCCGCCGCCGTGGCGGTACGACGTGTCGGGCGTCGCGGCGGTACTTGCCGCGATCGGCGCCCCGGCGGCGTTCGACCTGCCGTGGTGGTCACCGGTCCTGGTCGGCGCCATGGTCGCCACCGGCTACGGGGCTTCCGCGGTCGCCGCGGTGGACCCACGCGCCGGGCTGTCCCGGGCGGTAGTGGCCGGCGTCGTCGCGCTGCACGCGGCGGGCGCCGGCCTGGTCCGGCCGTGGACCACCGCGCTGGCGCTCGGTGCCATCGCGCTGATCGGCGTCGTGGTGGCGGCACTGGCCCGGTCCCTGGCCGAGCCGCTGGTGGAGGACATCGACACGGAGGGGATGCCGCCGCACCTGGTGCAGATCGGCGGGGCCGCCGCCGGCGCCACGCTGCTCGCGCTCCCGGGCGCGGTCGCCGCCCTGGCGGCCGAGTTCGGCCGTTCGCCACAGGTGGTGCTGACCGCCGCCCTGGCCGCGTCCAGCCTGGGCCTGGCGGCGGTGGCCGCGGTCCGGCGCCAGGTCCCGCAGTACCTGCCCTGGGCCAGCGCGGCGGTGGTCGGCGGCGCGGTGGTGAGCGCGCTGGCCGCTGTCCCAACCGGGCTGGCCGTCGGCGTGTACGCCGCCGCGGCGGCCCTGCTCGGCGTGCTCGCCGAACTGGTCCGGGGCGCCACCGAGCCGCCGGCCGGCTCGGCCCAGCCGGTACGCCGCTGGTCGGTGCTGCTCGACGGGGCGCTGCGACGGCCGGAGGACGGCACCCGGCGGTGGCGGGTCAGCCCCGCGGCCGGGGCGCTCGCCGCCGCCGCGCTGCCGACCGTCCTGGCGCTGGTCTCGATCGCGCCGTCCCTGGCGGTCGCGCTGGTGGAGCCGCACCGCACCCTGACCCGGGCGTGGCAGGGGCCGCCGCCGGAGCTGCTCACCCCGCCACCGGGCGCGGTCGACCCGACCCACGTGCTGACCGCGCTGCTGCTGACCGCGACGGCCGCGCTGGCCGCCACCGGCTTCAGCGGCGGCCGGCGGTCCCGGGCGGTGCCGGTGGTCCTGCCCGGTGCCGCGGTGACCCTGCTGATCGCCCCGACCGCGCTGGGCAACGGCTGGCCGGCGAGCACCCTGGCCGCCCTGGCCGTGTTCACCATCTCGATGCTGGGGCTGGCGCTCACCCCGCCTCCGCCGCTGGTGGAGCCGGCCCGTTCGCTGCGGCTCGCCCGGGTGCTGGTCTTCGCCATCGGGCTGGCCGCCGGTGGGGCCGGGCTGGCCGGCAGCCTCGCCACGCGGGAGCTCACCCTGTTCACCCTCGGCGGCGCGGTCGGCGTCGGCACGGTGGCCGCGCTGCACGGCACCACGCAGCGGGCCCGCATCCTGGGCTGGCTCTTCGCCTCGCTGATGGCGCAGCTCTTCGTGCTCACCGCCGTCCTGGTCGCCGGCCTCGCGGCGGTGTGGTCGGCGTTCGGGGTGCTCGCGGTCGGCGCGGTCCTGCAGGTGGTCGCCGCGACCCTGCCCCGGCTGCGGCGTCCTGAGGCGCAGCGCGAGGCGGCAACGGTGGAGTGGAGCGGCTACGCCGCCGCGCTGATCGCCCTGGCGCTGGCCTTCGACTCGCCCCGGCACATCGCGGCGCTGCTGGCCGCCTGGGGAGCGGTCCTCGGGGTGGCGGCGAGCCGGCCGGGCCGCCGCCCGGTGGAGCGGCGGATCCTGTTCTGGGCGGTGGTGATCTGCGAGATCAGCGCCTGGTGGATCCTGATGCGGGTCGCCGACGTGGCGCTGCCCGAGGCGTACACGCTGCCGTTCGCGGCGCTGGCCCTGATCGTCGGGGTGCTGGAGCTGCGTCACCGGCCCGACCTGAGCAGCTGGGTGGCGTACGGGCCGGCGCTGGTCACCGCGTTCGTGCCGACCCTGGCCATCGTGCTGGCCACCGAGTCCAGCACGCTGCGGCAGGTGCTGCTGCTGCTCGGCGCGGTGGCCGTGCTGGTCTTCGGCTCGATGAGCCAGCAGCAGGCGCCGGTGATCATCGGGGCGACGGTGACCGCGATCGCGGCCGTGCACGCGCTGTTCAGCCTCGGCCCGTGGCTGGCCCTGATCCCGGTCGGCATCCTGCTGCTGATCCTGGGCGCGAGCAACGAACGCCGCCGCCGCGCCCAGGAACGGCTGCAAAGCGCCCTGCGCGGCATGCGGTGAGCCGAAGCCCCGCGGGCAGAGCACGCCGGCGCTTCCACGGGTGCGGAGCGAAAGACGCGCTGCGGAGTGCCCGGCCGGGCGAAGAAATTACCCACCGTCGTCGGCGGGGTGCGGTCGCCGGGGGTGCTGTACGTGGTGCGGGCGGGAGACGCCGGGGG
>NZ_POUB01000175.1 GCF_003236335.1 Micromonospora deserti | reverse complement strand
GGGGTGGGTTACTCGTCGGGGTCGTCTAGGCGGGCTAGCCAGGTGGCGAGGCGCTCGATGGGGGTCTCGAACTCGGGGTTGAGGTCGACGAAGTCGCGCAGCCGCTCGCCGAGCCACTCCAGGCTGACCTGTTCATCGCCCCGGCGCTCGACCAGCTCCTCGATGCCGCGGTCGGTGAAGTACATGGTGTGTCCTCTCGAAGGCCGCCCACGCGACCGGGGCAGCGGCCGTCGTGCGGACGGTCGCTGCCCCGGTGCTGGCGGTACGGGTCGGGTCAGGGTCGGGGCAGGGCCGCCTCGATCAGCGCGGTCTGCTCCACCTCGTGCATCTTGGCCGAGCCGACGGCGGGGGCGGCCGCCGCCGGGCGGGAGATGCGGCGCAGCCGCACGTCCGCCAGGTGCTCCAGCAGGTTGAGCGCGACGAACGACCAGGCGCCCTGGTTGGCCGGCTCCTCCTGCACCCACGCGTAGTCCTCGGCGTTCGGGTACTGCGCCAGCGCCGCCCGGATCTCCTCCACCGGCATCGGGTAGAGCTGCTCGATCCGGATGATCGCGGTGTCGGTGATGCCCCGCTCCTGCCGGGCCTGGAACAGGTCGTAGTAGACCTTGCCCGAGCAGAGCAGCACCCGCTTCACCGACTCCGGCGCCGGGGCGGCCGAGTCGGGGAGCACCGGCTGGAAGGTGCCGGTGGTGAAGTCCTCGACGCCGGAGACGCAGAGCCGGTGCCGCAGCAGCGACTTCGGCGTGAACACCACCAGCGGCTTGCGCTTGGGCGACAGGGCCTGGCGGCGCAGCAGGTGGAAGTAGTTCGCCGGGGTGGTCGGGATGGCCACCCGCATGTTGTCCTCGGCGCAGAGCTGCAGGAACCGCTCCGGTCGCCCGGAGGTGTGGTCCGGGCCCTGCCCCTCGTGCCCGTGCGGCAGCAGCAGGGTGACCGCCGAGCGCTGGCCCCACTTCACCTCGCCGGACGAGATGAACTCGTCGATCACCGACTGGGCGCCGTTGACGAAGTCGCCGAACTGGGCCTCCCAGCAGACCAGCGCGTTGACGTTCTCCACCGAGTAGCCGTACTCGAAGCCCATCGCCGCGTACTCGCTGAGCAGGGAGTCGTGCACGAAGAAGCGGGACCGCTCGCCGTCGCCGGTCAGCGACTTCAGCGGGAGGTAGTCCTCGCCGGTCCGCGCGTCCACGATCGAGGCGTGCCGCTGCACGAAGGTGCCCCGGCGGGAGTCCTGACCGGCGAGCCGGACGGTGACCCCGTCGTGCAGCAGCGCACCGAACGCGATGATCTCGCCGAAGCCCCAGTCGATGTTGCCCTCGACGGACATCTTGGCCCGCCGGTCGAGCAGCTGCTGGATCCGCTTGTGCGGGGTGAAGCCCTCCGGCAGGTTGATGTGCGCCTCGCCGATCGCCTTGACCACTGCGGCGTCGGTCGCGGTCTCCACCTGCGGCTCCGGCTCGTCTTCCCGGCGCGGCCGGTGAAGCTGCCGGGGCGTGGTGGCCGCGTCCCGGGTGGCCTTGAAGACCCGCTCCAGCTGTGCCTGGTAGTCGCGCAGCAGCTCTTCCGCGTCCTCCACGGTGATGTCGCCGCGCCCGATCAGCTCCTCGGTGTAGAGCTTGCGGACCGACCGCTTCGAGTCGATGATCTTGTACATCTGCGGGTTGGACATCGACGGGTCGTCGCCCTCGTTGTGCCCCCGCCGGCGGTAGCAGACCATGTCGATGACGACGTCCTTGTTGAACGCCTGCCGGTACTCGAAGGCCAGCCGGGCGACCCGGACCACGGCCTCGGGGTCGTCGCCGTTGACGTGGAAGATCGGCGCCTGGATCATCCGGGCCACGTCGGTGCTGTAGAGGCTGGAGCGGCTGTACTCCGGGGCGGTGGTGAAGCCGACCTGGTTGTTGACCACCACGTGCACGGTGCCGCCGGTGCGGTAGCCGCGCAGCTGGGACAGGTTGAGCGTCTCGGCCACCACGCCCTGCCCGGCGAAGGCGGCGTCGCCGTGCACCGCGAGCGGCAGCACGGTGTAGCCCTCCAGCTTGAGGTCGATCCGGTCCTGCTTGGCCCGGACGATGCCCTCCAGTACCGGGTCGACCGCCTCCAGGTGGGACGGGTTGGCCACCACCGAGACCTTGACCGAGTGCTCGCCGTCCGGGGCGGTGAACTTGCCGTTCTGGCCCAGGTGGTACTTCACGTCCCCGGAGCCCTGGGTGGAGCGCGGGTCGAGGTGGCCCTCGAACTCCGAGAAGATCTTCTCGTACGGCTTGCCGACGATGTTGGCCAGCACGTTGAGCCGGCCGCGGTGGGCCATGCCGATCACGACCTCGTCCAGCCCGTCCTCGGCGGCGGCCTCCAGCACCTCGCCGAGCAGCGGGATCAGCGACTCGCCGCCCTCCAGCGAGAAGCGCTTCTGCCCGACGTACTTGGTCTGCAGGAAGGTCTCGAACGCCTCGGCGGCGTTGAGCCGGTTGAGCACGTGCTTCTGCTCGTCCGCCGACGGCTTCTCGTACTTGCGCTCGATCCGCTCCTGGATCCAGCGCCGCTCCTCGGGATCCTGGATGTGCATGTACTCGATGCCGACCCGGCGGCAGTACGAGTCGCGCAGCACGCCGAGGATCTCGCGCAGCTTCATCCGCTGCCGGCCGGCGAAGCCGTTGACCGGGAACTCGCGGTCGAGGTCCCACAGGGTCAGCCCGTGCTGGAGCACGTCCAGGTCGGGGTGCTTGCGGATCTTGAATTCGAGCGGGTCGGTGTCGGCCATCAGGTGACCACGCACCCGGTAGGCGTGGATCAGCTCGTGCACCCGGGCGGTCTTGTTGATCTGGCCCTCGGAGTTGACCGCCACGTCGCGCATCCACCGCACCGGCTCGTACGGGATGCGCAGCGAGGTGAAGATCTCGTCGTAGAAGGCGTGCTCGCCGAGCAGCAGCTCGTGCATGACCTTCAGGAACTCGCCGGACTGCGCGCCCTGGATGATCCGGTGGTCGTAGGTGCTGGTCAGCGTGATGACCTTGCTGACCGCCAGCTCGGCGAGGGTGGCCTCGGACATGCCCTGGTACGGCGCCGGGTACTCCATCGCGCCCACGCCGATGATCGCGCTCTGCCCCTGCATCAGCCGCGGCATGGAGTGGACGGTGCCGATGCCGCCGGGGTTGGTCAGCGAGATGGTGGTGCCGGTGTAGTCCTCCATGGTCAGTTCGTTGCGGCGGGCGCGCCGGACGACGTCCTCGTACGCCTGCCAGAACTGCCGGAAGTCCATCTGCTCGCACGCCTTGATGGAGGGAACCACCAGGTTGCGGCTGCCGTCCGGCTTGACCAGGTCGATGGCGATGCCGAGGTTGACGTGCTCGGGACGGACCATCGCCGGCTTGCCGTCGACCTCGGCGTAGGAGTTGTTCATCTCCGGGTGCGCGACCAGCGCCCGGACCATCGCGTACCCGATCAGGTGGGTGAAGCTGACCTTGCCGCCGCGACCGCGGGCGAGGTGGTTGTTGATCACGATGCGGTTGTCGACCAGCAGCTTGGCCGGGACGGCGCGGACGCTGGTGGCGGTCGGTACCGCGAGCGAGGCGTCCATGTTCTGGACGATCTTCGCGGCCACGCCGCGCAGCGGCGTGGTCTGCGGGCCGGTGGCGGTCGGCTTGGCGGGTGCGGCCTTGGCGGGTGCGGGCTTGGTCGGGGCCGCCTTCGCGGTCGCCGCCTTCTCCGGCCTGGGCTCGGGCTTCTTCTCCGCCGGCTTGGGGGCGGTCGGCTGGGCGACCGTGGCGGCCGGCTCCGGCTGGCCGGCCGGCTCCGGCTTGGCGGGCTTCGGGGCGGCGGCCGGCTCGGCGCCGCGCGGGGTGGCCGCGCCCGGCGCCGGCCGGTAGTCGGCGAAGAAGTCGTGCCAGGCCGAATCGACGCTGGTGGGGTCGGCGAGGTATCGCTGGTACATCTCCTCGACGATCCACTCATTCGGGCCGAAACCCGCCAGTGGGTTCTCCTGCGAAGTCTGCTGGGTCGACACGGCCGGTAATCGCCTCTTTCACGCGGGTTGTGTGTCACGCGGTGTCCGGCGGCGCCCTTGCTCCGAGCGCGTACGAGACGGCTCCCAGGCTACGCCGTGCGGATCCCGCAGGCATTTCCGGCTCCGCCGCGTGGTCGGTTTCACAGAAGATGCCAGAAGTTCGGTAAACGCTGCGTGTCCCGTCGGCTGCTGGTAACGCGCGGCGTGTCGGCGGTGCCCGTTTCCCGGTCCGGAAACGGTGGCGGGGGTGGTGCCCGGCCGGCACCACCCCCGCGGGACGACCGGAGCGGGTCAGGAGATGTCGCGGCGCCGGGTGATGAGCACCCCGGCGACTCCGCTGAGCAGCGCGTAGCCGACCAGCACCAGTGCCCCGACCCACCAGGCCGGGGTCATCTCGGACTCGCCTCCGCTGATCATGATCTGGGAGGCGGCGGCGGGCCAGATCACCTGCCACTTGATCACCGACATGGTGTCCAGCCAGTTCGCCAGCAGCAGGAAGAGCAACCCCACCACCTGCGTGCCGATCAGGTACAGCACCGCGGCGGTGATCACCGCGCCGAGCTGGTTGGTGATCAGCGTGCCGATGCCCACGCCGAGGACGGTCCAGATCGCGTACGCCAGCAGGTTGAACAGCAGCGCCCGGTGCACGGTCCACTCGCCGAGCAGGGTGCCGTGATCGTTCAGCGACAGGAACAGCGCCCCGGCAGCCAGGTCGATCACCGTGGTCACCAGCCAGAACGCGAAGCCGAGCAGGCTGGCCGCGACGAGCTTGCCGAGGATCACCGAGGTGCGCCGCGGGGTGGCCAGGAAGGTCGTGGTCGCGGTCTGGTGGAAGAACTCGTTGGTGACCATCAGGATGCCGATCAGCATCACGAACATCAGGCCGAGGTACTGGCCGGAGGTGTAGAGGTTGGCCGCCTGTGCCGCCGGGGTCGCCTGCTCACCGGTCACGCCGAGGCTCTCGCCGTTGCCGCTGAGCGTCTCGTTGACGACCCAGGCGTTGAACACGAACGCCAGCGCGATGGACAGCAGCGCGCCGATGCCCAGCCACCACCAGGTGCTGGTGGTGCGGATCTTGAGCAGCTCGGATCGGACGAGGTTCATCGGATGTCCGCCTTCCCGGCCGTCAGCTCCAGGAAGACCCGTTCCAGGTCGGGCCGTTCCGTGGTCAGTTCGTGCAGTTCCACTCCGGCGGTCAGGGCCGCCCGGCCCACCGTCGGGGCATCCACCCCGCCGATCAGCAGGGTGCCGTGCTCGTCGGTGGCCACCGTGACCGACTCCGCCTTGAGCGCGGCGGTCAGTACGTCGGCCTGCGGGGTGCGGACCCGGACCCGGACGCCCTGCGCCATCGACCCGATCACCTGGTCGACGGGGCCCTGCCGGACCAGCTGGCCGGCGGCGATGATCACGACGTCGTCGGCGAGCAGCTGCATCTCCGACAGCAGGTGGCTGGAGACCAGCACCGTCCGGCCCTGCTGGGCCAGGCTCTTGAGGAACCCGCGCATCCACCGGATGCCCTCCGGGTCCAGCCCGTTGGCCGGCTCGTCGAGGATCAGCACGCGCGGGTCGCCGAGCATCGCCGCGGCGATGCCGAGCCGCTGCTTCATGCCGAGCGAGTAGCCCTTGAACTTGCGCTTCGCCGCCGGGGTCAACCCGACCAGCGCCAGCGCCTCGTCGGCGCGCCGCTTCGGCAGCCCGGCCGCCGCGCAGATCACCCGCAGGTGGTTGAGGCCGGTGCGGCCCTTGTGCGCGCTGGACGCCTCCAGGACCGCGCCGACGTGCCGCAGCGGGTCGGTCAGGTCGGCGTACCGGCGCCCGCCGACGGTCGCCTCGCCGGCGGTGGGGGTCACCAGGTTCAGCAGCATGCGCAGGGTGGTGGTCTTGCCGGCGCCGTTCGGGCCGAGGAAGCCGGTCACCCGGCCCGGCTCGACCGTGAAGGACAGGTTGTCGACCGCCCGGACGTTGCGGTACACCTTCGTCAGGCCGGACACCACGATCTGACCGTCCCTGGTGGGGCTTCGCTGCCCGTCAGACATCGTTCTCCTCCCGTGAGGTGGCGTCGGGGTACGCCGTTGCACAGCGTGACGGGCGGGCGCAACCGGGTCAATCAGGCGCGATCCCTAGATCCATCTCCACCTCAGGCAGGAGGGCCTCCTCCCCGGGGACGACGGCGGTCAGCCGGCCGGGGGCAGGGCGATCCAGGTCGCCCGGGCCCAGCCGAGCAGGGCCCCGTCCGGGCCGTACAGGCTGGTGTGCACCAGCGCCTTCCGGCCCTCGCCGCCGACCATGGCGCCGGTCACCACGCACTCGTCGCCCGGATCGGGCGGCGCCGCGACCACCGCGGCGATCCGGCCGAGGACGTACGGCCGGCCGGGGGCGATCACCGCCCAGCCGCCCGGGCAGTCCAGCGCCGCCCAGACCGTCGCGTCGGTGACCGGCTCCGGCACCCGGAACGGCGCGGCGGTCCGGCCGTCGGGCAGCCGACCCGGGAAGAGCCGCAACCCGTCCACCCGCCCCGGGCCGCAGACGTAGCAGCCGGGGAAGGGGTGGTCGAGCAGGCCGGGGTATCCGGCCGCGGCGGCCCGGGCGGTCGGCAGGTCCACCGGCGGCACCACGGCCCGGAAGTCCGGCACCGGGCGCACCCGGGCGACCACCGTGCCAACCGGGTCGTGGATCTCCCCGTCGACCGCCGTCAGCGGAGTCTCCAGCGGCGGCGGTCGACGCAGGGTCACCTCGACCGGACCGGGTCCGCCGTACGTGCCGGCGAAGACCCCGGCGCTCCAGCCGCCGTTGCCCGAGCCGGGCGGGCCGTTGAAGCGCGACTCGATGATCATCAGGTACCTCCGGGTGGCGGCGCCCGGCCCCGTCGCCGGTACGCCCCCGGCAGCCTCGCACGCCCGCGCCCGGGTAGCGGCGGCGGCCGGTGCGGGCGACCGCCGCGGCGCGCGGGGCATTCGTCCCGGGCCGCTGGGGGCGGGCCGCCGACCGCCGTTCACCGGATCGACACTCCTCACCCCAACCGCCGGCAACCCGGGCCACCTACACAGATGCCATGGCCGTTCTGCACGCCGCTGGCGCCCCCTTGACGACCAGCGGATACACCCTGCTGATCGCCGACGACCCGACCCAGGTCGCGGCCGCGCAACGCCTGCGTCACGAGGTGTTCGCCACCGAGCTCGGCGCCACCCTGCGCCCGGACGCCACCGGCCTGGACGTCGACGACTTCGACCCGTACTGCGACCACCTGATCGTGCGGCAGGAGAGCACCGGCGAGGTGGTCGGCACGTACCGGCTGCTGCCGCCGGGCCGCACCGACCGGCGGTACGCCGAGGGCGAGTTCGACCTCGCCGCGCTCGACCCGCTGCGGGACGACCTGGTCGAGGCCGGCCGGTCCTGCGTGCACCCGGACCACCGTTCCGGTGCGGTGATCAACCTGATGTGGGCGGGCATCACCCGCTACCTGCACCTGCGCGGGTCTCGCTGGCTGGGCGGCTGCGCGTCGGTGCCGGTGCTGGATGGGGGAGGGGCCGCCGCCGAGGTCTGGGCACAGGTCCAGGCCCGGCACCTGGCTCCGCCGCCGCTGCGGGTCCGCCCACTGCGCCCCTGGTTCGCCGAGGCCGGCGCGCCGACCGGGCCGACCGCCGGGGGGAGTGCCGGCCGGGCCCTGGTGCCGCCGCTGCTCCGCGGTTACCTGCGCCTGGGCGCCTGGGTCTGCGGTGAGCCGGCGTACGACCCGGACTTCGGTGTGGCCGACTTCTACGTGCTCTTCTCGCTCGACCGGATGAACCCGCGTTATCTGCGGCACTTCCTGGGCGGGGTCGAGCGGTGACCACGGCCCCCTACGACCTGTGGCGGCCGGTCTCCGGCTGCGGCCCGGCCTGCCTGCCGGCGTCGGGCGAGGTCCCGGTGGTGTCGCCGGGCCGGCGGCTCGGCCGGCTCGCCGCGGTGCTCGGGATGCTGGTCGTCGGCGCGGGCCTGGCGGTGCTGCTGCCGGTCCTGCCGGCGCGGGAGCGGCGGGCCGCCGTCGGCGGCTGGGCGCGGGGGACCGCACGGGCGTTCGGCGTGCGCCTGGTGGTGCGGGGGCGGCTGCCGCGGCGACGTGCGCTGCTGGTCGCCAACCACGTGTCGTGGCTGGACGTCCTGGCGGTGCTGGCCGTCGCCCCGGCCCGGATGCTGGCCAAGAGCGAGGTGCGGGGCTGGCCGCTGATCGGCCAGCTGGCCGCGGCGGCGGGCGCGGTCTTCGTGGACCGGAGCCGCCCCCGTGACCTGCCCCGGACGGTGGCCCGGGTGGCCGGCGCGCTGCGGGCGGGGCATCCGGTGGCGGTCTTCCCGGAGGGCACCACCTGGTGCGGGGACGCGGCGGACTGCCGGCCGGGTGGTGGCTTCCGGCCGGCCATGTTCCAGGCGGCGGTCGACGCCGGCGCGCCGGTGGTGCCGCTGCGGATCAGGTACCGCCGCGCCGCCACCGATGCCGAGACCAGCACCGCAGCCTTCCTCGGCGAGGAGAACCTCTGGCAGTCGGTGCGCCGGGTGCTGGCCGCCCGGGACCTGGTGGTGGCGGTGACGGTCACGGCCGCCCTGCACCCAGCGGTAGACGCGGACCGGCGGGTGCTGGCCCGGATGGCCGAGTCCGCGGCGCACCTCGTACCGGCACGGGCTGCCGCGCCGCCGGCGCCCTTCCCGGTGCCCGGCACGCCGGACCGGGCGGTCACGGCGGAACGGGAGCTCGGCCTGGCTGCCTGAGGGGCGCGACAACCGCTTGCCATATCGCGATGTATCGCGTTACCGTCTCTCCCGTCGGACGTGCCTCTGCTGGCGCGTCGCGGGAAGGGGAGACCGATGACTGGGTGGACCGTCGACGACCCGCAGCGGCTCACCCTGGACGGGCCGGTGGCCCAGCTGGACGTTCACCTGATCAGTGGTCGGCTCAACGTGGTGGCGACCGACGGACCGGCCCGGATCGACATCACCCGGGTCGGCCGCCGGCCCGTCCTGGTGGAGCACCGCGACGGCCGGCTCGCCGTACGCCAGCAGCGGAGCCGGCGCTGGTCGGAGCTGTGGTGGTGGGTCGGGCCACTGGCCCGGTGGTCCCGGGTCGACGTCTCCGTCGCGGTCCCCGCCGGGGTGCTGGCCGACCTCAACCTGGTCGAGGGCTCGCTCGTCGCCTCCGGCCTGCGCGGGCAGACCCGGGTCGAGGTGACATCCGGGCAGATCACCCTGATGGGGCTGAGCGGCCGGACGGCGGCGAAGATCACCTCCGGCCCGGTCGAGGCGCTCGGGGTGGCCGGCGACCTCGACCTGGAGACGGTCTCCGGCGAGGTGATCCTGGCCGACAGCACGGCCGGACAGGTCCACGCGCAGACTGTCTCCGGCGCGATCACCTGCGACCTGGACAACCCCCGCCGCAGCGAGATCCGGCTCAGCACGATCTCCGGCAGCATCACCGTCCGGGTCCGCGAGGACAGCGATCTCGCCGTCCGGCTGCACACCACCTCCGGCCGGATCACCAGCGGGTTCCCGCAGGTACGCGGCGCGGGCGCGCTCGGCTCGGTGGTTGACAGCGAGGGGGTGCTCGGCGCGGGCGAGGGTAAGCTCTGGGCGTCCGCGACCTCGGGCAGCATCGCGTTGCTCGCCCGCCCGGTGGACCCCGACGACCTGGAGGAGCTGCCGTGACCGCCGTGTTCAGTCACGGGCGGCTCCGGCTCTACCTGCTCAAGCTCCTCGACGACGGCCCGAAGCACGGCTATGAGCTGATCCGCCTGCTGGAGGACCGCTTCCTCGGCCTGTACGCGCCCAGCGCGGGCACCATCTACCCGCGGCTGCAGCGGCTGGAGGTGGAGGGCCTGGTGACCCACACCGCGGCCGGGGGTCGCAAGGTCTACGAGATCACCGAGGCCGGCCGGGCCGAGCTGCGCCAGCGGGCCGGCGAACTGGCCGCCCTGGAGTCGGACATCACCGCCTCGGTGGAGGACCTCTCCAGCCTGGCCGGCGAGATCCAGAACGAGGTACGCGGCTCGGTCCGCGACCTCAAGCGGGAGCTGCGCGAGGCGGCCCAGCAGACCCGTCGGGCCCGGTGGGCGCCGCCCGCCCCGGCACCCGGCCCCGCCCCGGAAGCTGGGCCGGCGCCGTTGGCGGAGTTCGACCAGCGGCTGGCCGCCTTCACCGTCGAGGTGGGTGCCCTGGTCCGGGCCCGCCGGCTCAGCGACTCGCAGCTGCGTACCGCGATCCGGCTGCTCGACGGCGCGTTGGACGGGCTGCGCCGGCTGCTGCGCTGAGCAGCAGCCGGCGGCGGGGCCGCCGGGCCGGGCGCCCGGGGCGGCTCACAGGTTGTTTACAGCAAGTCCCCAGCGCGGGCGCAGGCGGAGCGCGGATGATGGTCGGCATGGCCGCTACCCAGACCGAGGCGCGACTGCTCGTCGTCGAGGACGACCCGAACATCCTCGAACTGCTCTCCGCGAGCCTGCGGTTCGCGGGCTTCGACGTGGCCACCGCGACCAGCGGCAGCGCCGCCCTGAGCGCCGCCAAGGACCACCGCCCCGACCTGGTCGTGCTCGACGTGATGCTGCCCGACCTGGACGGGTTCGAGGTCATCCGGATGCTCCGCGAGGGCGGCACCCGCACCCCGGTGGTGTTCCTGACCGCCCGCGACGCCACCGACGACAAGATCCGCGGCCTCACCCTCGGCGGGGACGACTACGTCACCAAGCCGTTCAGCCTGGAGGAGCTCACCGCCCGGATCCGGGCGGTGCTGCGGCGGACCAGCACGGGCGAGCAGGCGCCGTCCCGGCTCACCTTCGCCGACCTGGAGCTGGACGAGGAGACCCACGAGGTGCACCGCGCCGGCCAGCGGGTGCAGCTCTCGCCGACCGAGTTCAAGCTGCTGCGCTACCTGATGTTGAACGCCAACCGGGTGCTGTCCAAGGCGCAGATCCTCGACCACGTCTGGAACTACGACTTCCGGGGCGACGACAACATCGTCGAGTCCTACATCTCCTACCTTCGGCGCAAGGTGGACAACACCCAACCCCGGCTGATCCACACCCTGCGCGGGGTCGGGTACGTGCTGCGCAAGCCGGCGGCGTGAACGCGTACCACCAGGGGAAGGTGTGGCTGCGCAGCGTCCCGCTCCGGGTCAAGCTGGTCACCGCGGTCCTCACCCTGGTCGCCCTCGCGCTGCTCGTGATCAGCTCGTTGACCGCCTTTTTCCTCCGCAGCTACCTGGTCGGCCAGGTCGACTCCGAGCTCAAGGCTTCGGCGCGCAACATCTCGGCGGCGGTGGTGACCGACCAGGACTGGGTGGGCATCCCCACCGACTACCTGGTGGTGGTGACGGATCGGCAGACCGGTCAGGTCCTCGGCAACGGGTTCGACCGGCAGCGGTTCGACTCCGCCGACCTGCCCCGGTGGCCCGCCGACGCCGCCGGCTTCGCGCAGCTGGCCGGCGAGCCGTTCACCGCCCACGCGCAGGGCAGCGACGTGCGCTGGCGGATGCTCTACACCGAGCTGCCCAACGGGCAGTGGGCGGCCATCGGCCAGCACCTCACCGACGTGGACCGGGCGGTCAAGCGGCTGGTTTGGATCGACGTCCTGGTGGGCGGGGCGGTGATGATCCTGCTCGCCTCGATCGGCGCGGCGATCGTCCGGACCAGCCTCCGGCCCCTGGTCGAGATCGAACGCACCGCCGCCGCGATCGCCGGCGGTGACCTCACCCGTCGGGTGCCGGACCCGGAGGAGGGGCAGGAGTGCCCCACCTCGGAGCTGGGCCGGCTCTCCCGGGCGCTGAACGCCATGCTGACCCAGATCGAGGCCGCCTTCACCGCCCGTGCCGCCTCGGAGACCGCGGCCCGGGCCGCCGAGGCCAGCGCCCGGGACGCCGCCGTGGCCGCCCAGGTGTCCGAGGCGCGGGCCCGGCGCTCGGAGGAGCGGATGCGCCAGTTCGTCGCGGACGCCTCGCACGAGCTGCGGACGCCGCTGACCACCATCCGGGGCTTCGCGGAGCTGTACCGGCAGGGCGCCGCCCGCTCCCCCCAGCAGACCGCCGGCCTGCTGCGCCGGATCGAGGACGAGGCGGCCCGGATGGGGCTGTTGGTGGAGGACCTGCTGCTGCTGGCGCGGCTGGACCGGGAGCGGCCGCTCTCGTTGGCCCCGGTGGAGCTGCCGGTGCTGGCCGGCGACGCGGTCCAGGCGGCCAGGGTGGTGGCGCCGGACCGCCGGATCGAGCTGGAGATCGAGCCTGGCTCCGGTCCGCTGGTGGTCTACGGCGACGACGCTCGGTTGCGGCAGGTGATCGGCAACCTGATGACCAACGCGCTGACGCACACCCCGCCGGACGCCTCGGTGACCCTGCGGCTGCGGACCGAACCGGGGAACCTGGCCGTGGTGGAGGTCGCCGACACCGGGCCCGGCCTCTCGCCCGAGCAGGCGGAGCGGGTCTTCGAGCGGTTCTACCGGGCGGATGCGGCCCGGACCCGCCGGGCCGGCGGCAACACCGGCACCGGACTCGGGCTGGCCATCGTCGCGGCGCTGGTCGGCGCCCACCACGGCACCGTCGAGGTGGCCGAGACCCCGGGCGGGGGAGCGACCTTCCGGGTCCGGCTGCCGCTGGTGCCGGAGGGCGACGAGCCGGGCGAGTGACTTTCAGCCAACCTTCAGGCCGGTTCCAGGCTGGTCGCAGAGGCACGGGGCAAGGTGGAGCCATGACCGAGTACGAGTCCGACCCGCACCGTCGGCCGGCGCCCGCCGACGCCGAGCCGTCGCACCCCACCGCCGAGCTGCCCCGCGTCGAGCGTGCGCAGTCCGACTCCCACCCCACGTCCGCACCCGCGGAC
>NZ_POUB01000174.1 GCF_003236335.1 Micromonospora deserti | reverse complement strand
CACCACCACTCCCCCGCCGACCACGCCGCCGCCGGGTGGTTCGGGTTGCGCGATCAAGTACACGCCGAACGCATGGAACACCGGCTTCACCGCTGACGTGCAGATCACGAACACCGGGTCGAGCGCGATCAACGGGTGGACGTTGACCTACTCAATGCCCACCGGGCAGCAGGTGACGAACGCGTGGAACGCCACGGTGAGCCAGAGCGGATCGACGGTGACCGCACGGAACGTGAGCTGGAACGGCTCGATCGCGCCGGGCGGCACGGCCAGCTTCGGCTACCAGGGGACGCTGAGCGGCACGTACTCCTCCCCGACCAGCTTCACCCTCAATGGCGTCGCCTGCTCGCGCGCCTGACCTGACGCCGGGGCGGCCCTGCCGCCCCGGCGCCACCGCCGGCCCGGTCAGACCCGGGTGAGCCGGACGGCGTCGGCGATGATCAGGCCGCTGGCGGAGCTCCACCGGCTGACCGCCACCCGGTTGGCGTCCCCCGCCGGCAGCGTGAACGTGCCGAGGATGCGCCACTGCCCGCCGTTCGCCCGCTGGTCGGCGTAGACAGTCTTGTTGCCGGTCGTGGTGGCCACGATGTACGGCGTCGACGCGTTGTAGCCGGAGTTGGCCGGCCACCAGGCGTCGACCCGGTAGTTCGCGGTCGCTGGGACGTTGAACTTGTACCAGGCGGCATCGCTGGCCGCGACCGGGTCCGCGTAGCGGTAGTCTCCGCCGTAGCGCTGCCCGGAGTAGGACGAGACGCCCCAGTTGGCGCTGGCGGTGAACCGCCCGGCGGTGGCGTTGTCCACGATCGAGGACCACGCCGTGCCGCCGGCCATCTTCGCGGCGACGTCCGCCCGCATCACGTTCAGGTCGATGAAGGACGGGTCGATCTTGCCGGTGGTGCTGGTCTCCCGGTGCCCCCGGGCGTAGCTGGCGTCCTTGCCGAGCCGGGTGAGGACAGCCGCGGTGGCGGCGATGGAGGCGTTGTACTGGGCCGCCGTCATCTCCTGGCTGACCCCGTTGTAGTCGATCTCCCACCCGATCAGCATCGTGTTGCCGTCACCGGCTGGGATCGGCCCGCTGCCGCCGCTGGTGCCGGCGTGGTTGCAGCGCCCGGCGGAGATCACGTGGAAGACGCCGTGGTAGTCGACGAGCGCCTGGCAGAGCGGGCCGGGCAGGTCGGAGCGGCCGTTGATGCAGATGTTGAGCGCCGGGTGCGGGTTGGTGGCGCTGGAGGTGGCCGCGGTGTGGTGCCACAGCACGCCGATCGGGTCGAAGGAGCCGGGGCGCATCCGGTTGAGCCAGTCGCCCTCGACGACGACCTGCACCCCGGCCGCTCGCAGCACGTCCGCCAACCAGGGGATGGTCGCCATCAGGACTCCCTGAGCAGGTCGGCCAGGCACTCGGCCTTCGGGGCGGCGGTCGCCGCGCCGGGTCGGGCGGCAACGGTCAGTGCGGCGGCCACCAGGGCCGGGATGCCGAGCAGACCTCGGCGCCGCAGACGGATGGATCGTGACATTGCCATGGCGCTCCTTCAGCGACGGCGGAGAGTGTCCGACAGATCGATGAACGTGATGGCGGGCACGCTATACCGTCACGAGCGTCTATGTCGATACCCTTCATAGCCGGTCACTCGACTGAAGGAATTTGGCAACCCGGCGGCCACGGCCGGGTCGACCGCGACCGCGGTCAGGTGGCGCCGAGGGCGTCGATGTCGCGCATCTCCTCGGCGGTCAGCGAGAAGTGGAAGACGTCGGCGTTGGCGCGGATCCGCTCCGGCGTCACCGACTTGGGGATCGCCACGATCTCGTGATCGATGTGCCAGCGCAGCACCACCTGGGCCGGCGACACGTCGTGCGCCGCCGCGATCCGGGTCAGCACCGGTTGCGCGAGGTCGCTGGTCTTGAACGGGCTGTATCCCTCCAGCACGACCCCCCGGTCCCGGTGCTCCCGGTGCCGCTGCCGGTCGTACAGGAACGGGCTCCAACGGATCTGGTTGACCGCCGGGTTCTCCTCGGTGGCCTGGATCAGCTCGTCGATCTGGGCGGTGCTGTGGTTGCTCACCCCGACCGCGCGGGCCAGGCCCTCGTCACGGGCGGCGAGCATCTCGCGCCACACCGGAATGCTGTCGGCCGGGTTCGACGGCGGCCAGTGCACCAGCCACAGATCGACGTAGTCGGTGCCGAGGAAGCGCAGGCTCTCCTCGATGGTCTCCCGCTCCCGGCCCACCCGCTCCGGCGGCAACTTGGTGGTGAGGAAGACGTCCTCCCGGCGCAGCCCGCTCTCCTGCACCGCCCGGCCGACCTCCTCCTCGTTGCCGTACATGGTGGCGGTGTCGACGAGCCGGTAGCCGGCGTCGAGCGCGGCCAGCACGGCGTCGTATCCGGCCTTGCCGGTGGCCTGCCAGGTGCCGAAACCGAGCAGGGGCATCCGCACCTCGCCCGGGAGCAGGACGGTGGGCTGGTCGCTGTCCATGCCGACGGTTCTACCCGTGATCGCCCCCACACACCGGAGAATCGGCCAAACCCGCCATCGCCGTCGCATGCGGCGCGTGGGGAACGGGACATCCGCGCGGCCGGCGGGGCGGCCGGGATTGCCGGAGAATGCGGGTGTGGCGGACCGGCTGGAGGAGTACCGGCGGCGGCGCGACGCGACGCGTACGCCCGAACCGGTGCCGGAGCGCACCCCGGAGCCCGGCGGTCCGGGCGACGGCCGCGGCCGCTTCGTCATCCAGCAGCACCACGCCCGCAGCCTCCACTGGGACCTGCGCCTGGAGCGCGCGGGCGTGCTCGCCTCCTGGGCGGTGCCGCGCGGCCTGCCCCGCGACCCGGCCCGCAACCACCTCGCGGTGCGCACCGAGGACCACCCGATGGAGTACCTCGACTTCCACGGTGAGATCCCGGCGGGCGAGTACGGCGGCGGGAAGATGACCATCCACGACCGGGGCACCTACCGCTGCGAGAAGTGGCGCGACGACGAGGTGATCGTGGTGCTCGACGGCGAACGCACCGCGGGTCGGTACGCGCTCTTCGCCACCGGCGGCAAGGGCGGCCGGGACTGGATGGTCCGGCGTACCGACCCGGCGCCCGAGGGCTGGACGAGCATGCCGGAGCTGGTCCGCCCGATGCACCCGACGCCGGGCCGCCGGCTGCCGAAGGACCAGGCCGACTGGGGGTACGAGCTGAGCTGGGACGGGGTGCGCGCGGTGGCGTACGTCTCCGGCGGGCGGCTGCGGCTGCTCTCGGAGACCGACGAGGACGTCACCGGGGCGTACCCCTGGCTGCGGGAGTTGGCCGAGGAGATGGCGCCCACGGAGGCGGTACTGGACGGCGCCCTGGTCCGGATCGACGGCGCGGGGCGGGTACGCCCGGCGCGCGGCGGCCGGGCCGGCGGCGACGCCCAGTACCTGCTGTTCGACCTGCTCTGGCTGGAGGGAGTGACCAGCACCGACCTGCCGTACACGCAGCGCCGGGAGCTGCTCGACGGTCTGGCGCTGGCCGGACCGCACTGGCAGACTCCGCCGTGGTTCCCCGGCACCGGTGCCGAGGCGCTGCGGACCGCGCGGGAGCAGGGGCTGCCGGGAGTGGTGGCGAAGCGGCTGGACTCGGTCTACGAGCCGGGCCGGCACAGCCGGCGCTGGTTGCGCATCGACCCTGGCTGAGGGCGAGGAGCAGCGTGTACCTGACCCACCTGGAGTGCCCCCGCTGCGGCCGGGAGCACGACGCCGCGTCACCGGCCAACCTCTGCGGCTGCGGCTCCCCGCTGCTGGCCCGCTACGACCTGGCGGCGGTAGCCAGGGTGGTGACCCCCGAGCGCTTCCCGCTGCGCCCGGCGGACCTGTGGCGCTACCGGGAGCTGCTGCCGGTGGCCGACCCGCGGCACGTGACCACCCTGGGTGAGGGCTGGACGCCGCTGCTGCGCGCCCCGGCGTACGGGGCGGAGATCGGCATCCCGGACCTGATCGTGAAGGACGAGGGGCTCACGCCGACCGGCTCGTTCAAGGCGCGCGGCGCGGCCGTCGGCGTGAGCCGGGCCCGGGAGCTGGGCGTGGCGCGGATCGCCATGCCGACCAACGGCAACGCGGGCGCGGCCTGGGCCACCTACGCGGCCCGGGCCGGGATCGGCGCGACCATCGTCATGCCGGTGGCCGCCCCGGGCATCTGCCGGCGGGAGTGCGTGGCCGCCGGCGCCGACCTGCGTCTGGTCGACGGCCTGATCAGCGACGCCGGCCGGCTGGTCGCCGGGCTGGTCGCCGACTCCGGCGGCGCGGTCTTCGACGCCGGCACGCTGCGCGAGCCCTACCGGCTGGAGGGCAAGAAGACGATGGGGTACGAGATCGTCGAGCAGCTCGGCTGGCAGGCGCCCGACGTGATCATCTACCCGACCGGCGGCGGGGTCGGCCTGATCGGCATCCACAAGGCGGTGCACGAGCTGCGCGAGCTGGGGTGGATCGAGGACCGGCTGCCCCGCCTGGTCGCGGTGCAGTCGACCGGGTGCGCCCCGATCGTCCGGGCCTTCGCGGCCGGCGAGGAGCGGGCGCGGCCCTGGGCGGATGCGCGGACCGTGGCGTTCGGCATCACGGTGCCCGCGCCGCTCGGCGACGAGCTGGTCCTGACCGCGCTGCGGGAGAGCGCCGGCACCGCGATCGCGGTCGACGATGCCGAACTCCTGGCCGACCTGCGGGAGTTCGCCGCTCGGGAGGGGCTGCTGCTCTGCCCAGAGGGGGCCGCCTGCCTGACCGCCGCCCGGCACCTGCGCGCCGGCGGGTGGATCCGGGCCGGCGAACGGGTGGTGGTGCTCAACACCGGGGCCGGCCTGAAGTATCCGGAGACGGTCGACGTCGCGGACCTCCCGGTGCTGCCGGCCTGACCGACGGGACCGGCCCGGGCCTGCGGGCCGACGGGCGCGGGGCGGGCCGCCGGGCCACGGCGTGGGCGACGGGCGCGGGGTGGCCGGGGCGAGCACCCTCACTCGGTGGTCGGGTCGGTCAGCCGCCAGGCCGCGTTGATCAACCCGATGTGTGACAGCGCCTGCGGGGTGTTGCCGAGCTGCGCCCCGGTAGCCAGGTCGACCTGCTCACTGAACAGGCCGACATCGTTGGCATGGGTCACCACCCGCTCGAAGAGCTCCTCGGCGCGCCGCCGCTCACCCGCCAGTACCAGGCACTCCACCAGCCAGAACGAGCAGAGCAGAAAGCCCGCCGGGTCGGTGTTCCAGCGGCGCAGCAGACCCTCTTCGGTGCCGAGTTCGCGCTCGAGCACCGCGATGGTCGAGCGCATCCGCGGGTCGGTGGCCGGCAGGAAGTTCACCACCGGCAGGTAGAGCACCGAGGCGTCCAGCTCACGCGAGCCGAAGGCACCGGTGAACGCGCCGATCTCCTCGTTCCACCCCTCGCGCAGCACGGCCGCCCGGATCTCGTCGCGGATGGCCGCCCACCGGCGCGGGTCGGCCCGCTCACCCAGCCTGGGAGCCAGCTCCACCGCCCGGCTCATCGCCGACCAGCAGAGCACCTTGGACGACAGGTAGTGCCGGTCGGCGTCGCGGGTCTCCCACATCCCCCGGTCGGGCAGGCGCCAGGTGCCGGCCACCTGCTCGGTCAACCCGAGCGTCATCTCCCGCAACTCCTCGCCGAAGCTGCCGCCGAGGTAGTCGCGCAGCTGCCAGACCGCCGAGATCACCTCGCCCGGCACGTCGAGCTGCCGCTGCCGCCAGGCGTCGTTGCCGAACCGCACCGGCCGGCTGTCGAGGAAGCCGCGCAGGTGCGGCACCTCGTGCTCGGAGATGTCCCGCTCCCCCTCCAGGCCGAAGAGCACCGGCACGGGGTCATCGCCCACCCGGCCGATCGAGCGGGCCACCCAGGCGAACAGGCGCGACGCCTCGTCCGGGCAGGCCGCCACCCACAAGGCACGCATGGTCATCGCGAAGTCGCGCAGCCAGGAGTAGCGGTAGTCGTAGTTGCGGTCGCCGCCGATCCGTTCCGGCAGAGAGGTGGTCAGTGCGGCGGCGACGGCGCCGCTGCGGGCGTACGTCAGGCCGGTGAGCACGGTCGCGCTGTGCCGGACCAGCTCGGCGTGGCGGCCCTCGTAGCGGTGCACCTCCCGGAGCGCCTCCCAGGCCCACATGGTCTCGGCGAGCGCCGTCGTCGGGTCCAGCCGCACCGGCGGGTCGCCGTACGTCCGGCCATAGGCGAGGTCGAACCCGATCACCTGGCCGGCGGAGACCTCGAACTCCTGGCGGACCCGGTCCCGCTCGGCATGCAAGGGCAGCCCATCGGCGCGCAGGGTGAGCTCCACCGCGCCGGCGACCGCCCGCACCGAGCCGTCCGGCTGGTCGTGCAGGTACGGGGTCAGCAGGCCGTGGTCCGGTCGGGGCCGGAAGTCCAGGCCCATCCGGACCCGGCCGCTGAGCCCCTCGACGACGCGCAGCAGCACCGCCGGAGAGTTCATGCCCAGTTGGTGCCCCCGCGCGCCGATCTCGGCGGCGAGCGCGTCGGTGACCGCGACACTGCCCTCGGGGGCGTGGTGGACGGTGCGCAGCACCAGCGTGTCCCGGCGGTAGGCCCGCTCGACCCGATGTCCGGGCAGGCCGACGGCGACCGGCGCCAGCCGCCAGTGGCCGGCGTGCGGGTCGAGCAGCCGCCCGAAGACGGAGGGGCTGTCGAACCGGTCCGGGCACCACCAGTCGATCGAGCCGTTCCGTCCGACCAGCGCGCCCGAGCGGCAGTCGGAGAGGAACCCGTAGTCAGAGATCGCCCGCTGGTCCACCCGTTGCGGGTACCCCGATCCGCCCGGCCCAGACGAGCCACATCCGGCCTGCCGCCGGTCGCCGCCTCCCGGTGCCGCCCGGCGGCCGGAAACGGGCGGACGCGGCGGGGGCCGGTCAGCCGGCCGGCGGTTCGTCCTCGCCGGCGGCCTCGGCGGCGTCCGCCTCCTCCTTGGTGCGGTGTACCGCCTGGTCGGCGTGCTCGGGCGGCCCGTAGACGGTGTAGAGGACCAGCGGGTTGGGGCCGGTGTTGACGAAGTTGTGCCTCGTGCCGGCCGGCACCGCCACCAGGTCGCCCTGGACGACCTCGCGCTTCTCCCCCGCCACCCGGGCCTCGCCGGTGCCGCTGACGAAGGTGAGGATCTGGTCGATGTCCTCGTGGACCTCCTCGCCGATCTCCCCACCCGGCGGGATCGTCATGATCACCAGCTGGGTGTGCTTGCCGGTCCACAGCACCCGCCGGAAGTCCGGGCTCTTCTCGGCGACGGTCGCGATCGGGAAATGCTCCATGCCCGCTCATACCCGGTGCGGCCCGCCGTAACGCCGGGGACTCGCAGACGGGGGGCTTCCCCGCGGGCGCGAGGTTTGGACAGCCGGTGAACGGGGATCGAGACCGGAACCGGGCAGTGACCGGTAGCCAAGTCCCCGCTGGCGTACCGCCGTACGGCTGCGGTGGTGGGAGACGGCCAGAGCGCGGCGACGTTCCGATCTCCGGGTCGGACGGCGCCGTGCGCTCGTGTGCGGCCGGGTCAGGCCAGCACCGCCAGGTGGAACGGGCGGTCGGCGGAGGTGCCGTCACTGGTGAACGTGGAGACGAATACCGCGTTCGGGATGCCGGTCCGGCCGGCGACCGCGATCTCCCCGGCTGGCGCGATACCGGCGCTGCCCGCCAGGCCCAGCGTGCCGACGAACCCGGCGGCCGTGACGTCCTGGTCGAAGACGACCTGGTACATCCCGGTGGCCAGCCGGCTGGCCCCGGCCACGCCGAGCCCTCGGACCAGGCCGCCGTGGGAGTTGACCACCGCGAAGAGCACCCGCGCGGTCGGCGGCAGGCCGACAGTGGCGCAGGTGGTTAGGTCCGCGTCCGCGCGGGCGGCGTCGTCAGCCCCCGGTTCGGGCTGTGCCGCCGCCCAACGCCGGGATCTCGAGCTGAGCATGCAGGGTCCTCCCCTCGCGACCGCTCGGCACGACGGCGATGAGGCGATTGTGCTGACTGGGGGCGATCAGCGGCGACCGGCACCCTTTGTGGTCGAACGTATGCCGCAGGATCAGCCGGCAACCACCCGCAGGACTGTCCGATCAAGGACAGACGTCGCTCGTAGCTACCCCGCTGACCTGCGGCTGCATTGGTCAGTCGTCGGCGACCGTCACCGGCTCCCGGCCCACGCAGCGCAGCTTGAGCTCGGATCCCGGGGCCGGACGGCCTGTGACATCCGCCGATGTCTGGCTACATTGGGGTATGGTGCCCGCCCACGGGGGCCGGGCGGCGGAACCGGTCTACCGCCCCATCCTCGCCAGCCGGCGGGGCGAGCTGGAGGCGCTCTGCCACCTCGACGGCATCGACACGCCGTTGCTCGCCCCGGTTCTCCAGGTGTCCACATCGGACTCGTACACACTGGACGCCCTCGGGCGGCTGCCCGAGGGGTTGGTTCCGGCGGTCGACGTCAGCGCCCTGCCCGACGCGCCGGAGACCGAGCTGGTCCGCTGGGGCGTACCGCTGGTGCCGGTGATCGGGCTGGTGGAGAGCGACCGGCGGCTGGTGGCGCACGGTGCGGCGGCGCGGGCCCACACCCGCCGGGCGGTGATCCGGCTCCGCCTCGGACAGGACCGGGCCGGCCCGGACGCCACCACGGCGGCGGTGGAGCGGATCTGGCGGTACGCCCGGCTGGTGCCCGAACAGTGCGACCTGCTGGTCGACGCGGGCGACGTGTGCTGCCGAGCCGACGTGCGGGTAACCGAACCCCGGGTACGCCGGCTGCTGGAGTGGGCCCGCCGGCACGCCTGGCGCTCTGTCTGGGTGGCCGCGGGCGGGTTGCCACCGGCGCTGGCCCGCCTGCCCACCGATCAGCCGGTCCGCCTCGACCGGTGGGACTGGCAGCTCTGGCAGCGCCTCGCCGACCTCGGCGTCGGATACGGCGACTACGGCGTCGGATCGGCGGTGCCCGGCGCCGACCAGCCGGGCGACCGGCTGCCCACCATGCGCTACACCACCGACGGCGCCTGGTGGGTCTACCGCTGGTCCCGCCGCGGCGGGCGGAGCGACGAACGGGTGGCGGACCTGTGCCGGACCCTGGTCTCGGCCCCGCACTGGCCCGCCGCCGGCGCGGCCTTCTCCTGGGGCGACCACGAGATCCTCCGGCGGGCGCGTCGCACCGCCGGCGCGGGGTCGACCAGCAACTGGGCGGCGTGGAGCACCTCCCACCACCTGGCGCACGTGCTGGCCACGCTGCGCCGCCCGGCCTGGGACTCCCGGGCCGGGCCGTGGCGGGACGGTCAGCCCGAACGGGGACGCCGCGCCCGGCCGCACCGGGGCGGGGAGACCCGCCGGGCCGGCTGACCCGCCGTCACCGCTTCTCGGTGAAGCCGAACTGCACGATGCCCTCGTCGTCGACGGTGGCGTCCACGGAGGCGTCGCCGAGCAGGTCGGCCGCGTCGGAGTCCAGGAAGATCCGGGCGCCCTGGTTGTCGACCACATGGTCACCCTCGGCCGGCTCGGGGACCAGCTCGACGGTGAGCGAGCCCGCCTCGGTGTCGGCGGCGATGCGCACCCCGCCCTCCTCGGCGACATCCTGCTGGTTGGCGAGGTCACGGATGACCATGACGGCGTTGTCGGTCATGGTGAGCATGGCGGAACTCCTCGTGGTTTCTCGGATTCGCGGCGCGGACCGGGACCGGCCCGCGGACGAGCGCACGCGGGAGGCGATGGAAGGGCGAGCGGGGTCGTCACCGTCGCCGTCGGGGCAGCCAGAGGGCCCACACGGCCTACGGTGCCCGCTGCCGACCGATCCGTCAAATAGAGGCCGGTCAGTTCCGGGCGGATGGCCGGCGCCCGCACCTCGCGGGCCAGCGCGCGGCCGGCCCGGCCGGCGCCGACCGTGATCGCCGGCAATCCGTACCCGATCAGGTGAATCCGCGGGTCGCGCACCACGCGGTGCCGTCCGTCGTGATATCGCCGGCCCTGTCGGGCGCCGCAGCGGGGCGAGGTGGTCCCGCGCGGCCCGGAAAGCCGGTGCGATGGATCGGGTCCGCCGCGACGAGGCGTCCGTCGCCCCAGGCCACCCGTCGGGCGTGATCCGGCCGAACCGGGGTAACCGGGTCGCGGACGCTCCACCCGCGGAGGAAATTTTCCTTCGGCTGCCAGCCTTCTCTGGCAGATATCTCCGTGGCAGCATCAGTCCATGCATCGTCGTCTCTTTCCCCGGACGCTCGCGCTGGTGGCCCTGGTCGCTGCCGCCGCCATCGCCGGCGCGCCCACCGCCGCCACCGCCGAGTCGCCGACCCCGGCGGCGACCCGGCTGAACGCCACCATCGACGCGATCCTGGCCGACCCACGGCTGGACGGCGCGCAGGCCGCCGTGGTCGTGGTCGACACCGCCTCCGGGCAGACCGTCTACCACCGCAACGGGGACCGCCGGCTGATCCCCGCGTCGAACACCAAGCTGCTGACCTCGGCGGCCGCACTGGAACTGCTGGGCCCGGACCACCGCTTCCGCACCGACGTGCTCACCACCGGCGCACGCCGCGGCGGCGTACTCTCCGGCAACCTCCACCTGCGCGGCGGCGGCGACCCGACCCTGCTCGCCGGCGACTACGACGCGCTGGCCGCGCGGGTCGCCGCCGCCGGCATCAGGGTGGTCACCGGCAACCTGGTCGCCGACGACACCCGCTACGACAGCACCCGCCTCGGCCCCGACTGGGCCTGGGACGACCAGCCCTGGTACTACGCCGCGCAGGTCTCCGCGCTGACGGTGGCACCGGACACCGACTACGACGCCGGCACCGTGATCGTCACCGCGGCGCCGGGCGCCACCGCCGGCGCCCGCCCGGTCATCACCACCACGCCGGCCACCGGGTACCTGCGGATCGACAACCGGGCCGAGACGGTGGCCGCCGGGAGGACCTCCATCTCCTTTGAGCGGGAACACGGCAACAACACGGTCGTGGTAACCGGGCAGATCGCCGTCGGCAACACGCCGACGAGCGACTGGGTGACGGTCTGGGAGCCCACCGGGTACGCCGCCGACGTCTTCCGGACGGCGCTGCGCAAGCACGGCGTACGGGTGCTCGGCCGGACCGTGCTCGACCAGGCCACACCGGCGGGGGCGGCCGAGGTGGCGCGGCACGACTCGATGACGCTCGCCGAGTTGATGGTGCCGTTCCTCAAGCTCTCCAACAACGGGCACGCCGAGGTGCTGACCAAGGAGATCGGCCGGGTGACCTCCGGCTCCGGCACCTGGTCGGCCGGGCTGGCCGCGATCGGCGGGTACGTCGCCGGGGCCGGGATGGATACCGGCACGCTGCGCCAGCGTGACGGTTCCGGGCTCTCCCGGCGCAACCTGATCCCGGCGGCGGAGTTCGTCGACCTGCTGGCCGCGGCCCGCGCCGAGCCCTGGTTCGACGCCTGGTACGCCGCGCTGCCGATCGCCGGGGATCCGGACCGTTTCGTCGGCGGGACGCTGCGCAGCCGGATGCGGGGCACCCCCGCGGCGGGCAACGTGCACGCCAAGACCGGAAGCCTGACCGGGGTCTCCGGCCTCTCCGGCTACGTCACCGACGCCGACGGCCGGGTGCTGGCGTTCTCGATCCTGCTCAACAACTACCTGGCCTCGTCGGTCAAGGGGCTGGAGGACCAGATCGCCGTGGCGCTCGCCTCGTACACCGAGCAGACCCGAGCCTCGGCACGGGTCGCGCCCCCGGCGGCGCCGGAGGCGCCGCCCGCCCCGGAAGACCGGGAATGCTCCTGGATGAAGCCGATCGCCTGCTGAGCCGGGTGTGGGCTCCCGGCCATGGGGCGGGGGCCCACGCCGGTCAGGCGCCGGGGCGGTCCGGTGGCGGGACCACGGCCGCCGGGTCGCCCCGCTCGATCAGCGCCGCGATGTCGGCGGCGCGCAGGCCGCGCAGCGCGAGCACCCGCGTCCCCCAGCGGTGCAGCCGGCACGGGTGCGGGCTGGCGTCGTTGCGGCAAATCGTCCCGCCGGACCAGCGCCGGGGCGCGTGCACCACCACCGCCCGCACCGCGAACTGGGTGTCCTCGGCGGTCACGTACGGCGGCAGCGGGATGTCCCGGAGCACCTCGCCGGACGGCTCCCCGGCCTCGCGCGCCGGGCGGACGGTGCGGACGATGCTCATCGGCGATGCCTCCACAGAGGATGGTCGGAGATGGACAGCAGAAAGGTACGACGCCACCGGCTCGGCGCGACGGACAAACTGTCCCGGCGGCTCAACCGCTGGCCCGCTCCCGCAGCCGGGCGGCCGTCCGTTGCTGCCCGTCGGCGGGTCAGTGCACCGCCAGCGCCTGGAGGCCCACGCTGCCGCAGTGGCCGGTGAGGACCTCCTCGACCGTCCAGGTCAGCACCAGCCGGCTGCCCTTCGGGCTCTGGAACCGCACCGTGAACTCCGCCGAGCGGCTGGTGTGCGGATCCTCCAGCCGCAGGGTCCGGCTGGGCCCGCCGACGGAGAGCCGGGCCTCCAGCCTGCCCCGGGCCATCCAGATGCCGGCGTAGAGGCGGACCGTGCGCAACTTCCCGTCGCCGGCCACGGCGAGCGCGAACCCGCTGCCCGTGCCGCAGGTGTAGACCCCGGTGGCCGTGTCGTGCACCGACTCCACGGGCGCCCCGTCGCGCCAGCTGAAGGTCTCCTGGTTGCCGTCCCAGCCGCCGCGGGTGCCGCTGCCCCCCTCGTCCCGGATCTCGCCGCTGCCGTTGCGCTTGCGGACGGTGGAGCCGCCGCCTCGCAGTCCCCAGTGGACCCAGTCCCGGGTGCCCACCGCGCTCAGGTCTACTGTGGCCGGCACCTCGGCCTGGGCGAGGGTGAGCACCGGTCGCACCGGGGCGGCCGGGGTCGGCGAGGGCGACGGGGTCGGGGA
>NZ_POUB01000173.1 GCF_003236335.1 Micromonospora deserti | reverse complement strand
GCCGGGCCGGGGGTGGCGTCGGTGGCCGGGTTGACCGTTGCGGGCCGTGGGTTGGTGGCGGTGACCGCGGGCGATGCCGGTCACGCACTGTGGCAGTCGGCGGATTCGGGTGATTCATGGCGGACGGTGGTGATGCCGGTGGGGGTGCCGGACACCGGTGACACGGCGGTGGCGGTGGCCGCGCAGGGAGATCGACTGTTGTTGCTGGCGGATGACGCTCAGGGGTCTCGTGCCTGGTGGATGGCGGTTTCGGAGTTCAGCCGGTAGCTGGTGACGAGCGTCTCACCCGTTACCGACGAAACGAAGGTGAAAAGTATTCAGAACCGAAGCTTCTTACAGCGATCGTTTCCAATCCGCCACGGCGTGTAACGGTTCGGTCAACCCGCTCCCCTGGGACTTACGCCACTGCTCTGCGGTGGGATAACGTCCGGCCCCAGACCGGCGACGACGGTCTGGTTCGTCCGCCCCCGCAAGGGCCAATAGGCAGCGGGTGGTTCGGACCATGGGACGGAGGAGGGTTCGGGCCTTGAGGCAGAAGCTCACGCGCGTGATCGGTGGAGTCGCCATGCTGGCGCTCGTCGCCGGCGGCACCGCATGCTCCAGCGGCGGTGACAACACGGCGTCCAGTGGCGACAAGTGCGGCAACAAGATCGCGTTCTTCGGCGCGCTGACCGGTAGCTCGGCGGCGCTCGGCATCAACGAGAACAACGGCGTAAAGCTGGCCGTCGACAAGCACAACAAGGAGAACCCCGACTGCACGGTCGAGCTGGTTCCGCTGGACTCGCAGGGCAGCCCCGACCAGGCCCCGGGCCTGGCCCAGAAGGCCATCGACGACCCGAAGATCCTCGGCATCGTGGGCCCGGCCTACTCCGGAGAGTCGGAGGCCGCCGGCCCGCTGTTCAACGAGGCCGGCCTGGTCACCATCACCCCTTCCGCGACCCGCCCGAGCCTGTCCGAGCAGGGTTGGAAGACCTTCTTCCGGGCGGTCGGCAACGACTTCAGCCAGGGCCCGGCGGCCGGTAACTACATCAAGAACGTGCTGAAGGCCGACCGGGTCTACGTCATCGACGACCAGTCCGCGTACGGCGCCGGCCTGGCCGACGAGGTCAAGAAGGTGCTCGGCGCGTCGGTCGTCGGCTCGGACAAGGTCCAGGGCGAGGGCAAGCAGACCGAGTTCTCCGCGGTGGTCACCAAGGTCAAGGCCGCCAACGTGAAGGCGGTCTTCTACGGCGGCTACTACCAGGAGGCCGGCCTGATCCGCAAGCAGCTCACCGCTGGCGGGGTCACCGCGCCGATGGTCGCCGGCGACGGTGTCAACGACGCCGCCTACATCACCTCCGCGGGTGCGGCGGCGGCCGAGGGCACCATCCTCACCTGCCCGTGCCAGCCGGCCACCGAGGCGCGCGGCACCTTCGCCCAGGAGTACAAGGCCCTCAACGGCACCGACCCGGGCACCTACAGCGACACCGCCTACGACGCGGCGAACATCCTGCTCGCCGGCATCAAGGACGGCAAGACCACCCGCGAGTCGCTGCTGGAGTTCGTGAAGGGCTACAGCGGTGAGGGCGTCGCGGCGACCTACAAGTTCGTCGAGGGCGGCGAGCTCGACCCGGCGCAGGTCAAGGTCTGGGCCTTCAAGGTGCAGGGCGGCAAGGTCGTCCCGGACCAGGAGATCCCGAAGTCCTGACGCCGGTCGCTGCTACAGCGATTGAGTTGTGATCGCGGGTGCGGCCGGGAGCTCGCTCCCGGCCGCACCCCTTTTCTCTCCAGACCTGATGGAGTGTCCCTCCCTTGAACTTCGACGGCCTGTTCTCCAACTTCGGGGAACTCACCACGACCGGCCTGACCCAGGGCGCGATCTACGCCCTGGTCGCGCTGGGCTACACGCTGGTCTACGGCGTGCTGAGACTCATCAACTTCGCCCACTCCGAGGTGTTCATCGCCGGCGCGTTCGCCGCGCTGTGGACCTGGAACGGCTTCGGCCTCGACCAGAACTCGCAGGTCAGCGGGCTCGGCTCGATCATGTTCTACCTGATCGTGGCGATGATCGTCGCCGCGATCGCGTCGGCGGGCACCGCCACGGTGATCGAGCGGGTGGCGTACCGGCCGCTGCGTAAGCGCAACGCCCCGCCGCTGGCCTTCCTCATCACCGCGATCGGCGCGTCGATCGCCATCGCCGAGGCGTTCGGCGTCTACACCCGCCGTCTACCGCAGGGCGCGCCGCAGCTGGTCAGCCCCGAGCCGCTCTTCGAGATCGCCGGGGTGCCGATCGACGCGGTGCAGCTGCTGACCATCGGCGCCGCGCTGGGGATGATGATCGCGCTGGACATGTTCATCAACCGCAGCCGGATCGGCCGTGGCATCCGCGCGGTGGCGCAGGACGCCAACACCGCCGCGCTGATGGGCGTGAACAAGGACCGGATCATCATGATGGTCTTCATCGCCGGCGGCGCGATGGCCGGCGTGGCCGGCCTGCTCTACGACGTGCGGATCCAGACCCTCACCTACAGCGTCGGCTTCCTGCTGGGGCTCAAGGCGTTCACCGCCGCGGTGCTCGGCGGCATCGGCAACCTGCGCGGCGCGCTGGTCGGTGGTCTGCTGCTGGGCGTCGTGGAGAACTACGCTTCCGGCCTGTTCGGCTCGCAGTGGAAGGACTTCGCCGCGTTCGCGGTGCTGGTGGTGCTGTTGATGTTCCGGCCGACCGGTCTGCTGGGCGAATCGCTGGGGAGGGCACGGGCATGACGACCGTCCTGGAGAGGGTGCGCTCTGGCCGCGAGGCGGCCGGGGAGCGGTGGCGCGGCGCGCCGCGCTGGGTGCGCTGGGCACTGCTGGCCGCCGTGATCGTGTTCTTCTACGCCCTGCCGAACAGGGAGTTCTACCAGTACCTGGGGCCGATCCCGACCCCCGGCGCGAACTTCACCCAGGTGATGTTCACCGTTTCGATCTACGTGCTGCTGGCGGTCGGGCTGAACATCGTGGTCGGCTTCGCCGGCCTGCTCGACCTGGGCTACTTCGGCTTCTTCGCGGTCGGCGCGTACACCGTGGCGGTGCTGACCTCACCGAGCAGCGATGTCAAGACCCTGTGGCCGTGGCTGCTGGCGGTGCCGGTGGCGATCGGCCTGACCATGGTCTCCGGCGTCATGCTCGGCACGCCGACGCTGCGGTTGCGCGGTGACTACCTGGCGCTGGTGACGCTCGGCTTCGCGGAGATGATCCGGATCGCGGCGGTCAGCTCCGAGTTCCTCAAGGGCCAGCGGGGCTTCAACCAGATCCCGCACCCGCCGGGCCAGTACGCCGACGGCAAGCCGGTCTTCGGGGTGCTGGACGCCCGGCCGTACTACTGGCTGGTGCTCACGCTGATCATCCTGGTGGTGATCGGGGTGCGGAACCTGACCCACAGCCGGGTCGGCCGGGCCTGGATCTCGATCCGCGAGGACGAGGACGCGGCCCAGCTGATGGGCGTACCCACGTTCAAGTTCAAGCTCTGGGCGTTCGCGGCGGGCGCGGCGATCGCCGGTCTGGCCGGCGCGCTCTTCGCGGGCAAGCAGAACTTCGTCAACTCGCAGAACTTCGAGCTGCTGAACTCGATCATCATCCTGGCCGCGGTCATCTTCGGCGGCTCCGGCAACATCGTCGGCGCGATCGTCGGCGGTGGCCTGGTGGCGTACATGATCGAGCGGTTCCGCGGCATCGAGCTGTTCGGCGTGGAGCTCTACGAGTACCGGTTCCTCTTCTTCGGTCTGGTGCTCGTGGTGATGATGATCTTCCGGCCGGAGGGGCTGATCCCGAACCGACGACGTGCGGCGGAGTTCAAGGACCGCCGCAAGGAGGTGACCGTCGGTGAGTGACACCGAGCAGACTCCGTCCGTCCCCGCCCAGGCGGGCGCACCGGCCCTGGAGGCGGTGCCCGACCGGGAGCCGCTGCTGGAGGTCGACAAGGTCACGCTGCGCTTCGGCGGCGTGGTCGCGCTGAACGAGGTGGACTTCACCCTTTACAAGGGGGAGATCCTCGGCCTGATCGGCCCGAACGGCGCCGGCAAGACCACCTGCTTCAACGCCATGACCGGCATCTACCAGCCCACCGAGGGGCAGATCCGGTTCCGCGGCGAGAAGATCAGCGGCAAGAAGCGGCACCAGATCACCAAGATGGGCATGGCGCGGACGTTCCAGAACATCCGCCTGTTCCCGGAGATGACCGCGCTGGAGAACGTCCTGGTCGGCGCCGACGCGCACCACAAGACCAGCGTGATCTCCGCGTTGTTCCGGCTGCCCAGGTACTGGAAGGAAGAGCGCGAGGGCCGCGAGAAGGCGGAGCGCCTGCTGGAGTTTGTCGGCATCCGCAAGCGGATGCACGAGTTCGCCCGCAACCTCTCCTACGGCGAGCAGCGCCGGCTGGAGATCGCCCGGGCGCTGGCCACCAACCCGGTCCTGCTCTGCCTGGACGAGCCGGCCGCCGGCTTCAACCCGGCGGAGAAGGAGGAACTGCTCCAGCTCATCCGGCAGATCCGGGACACCGGCGTGACCGTGCTGCTGATCGAGCACGACATGCGCCTGGTCATGGGGGTCACCGACCGGATCGTCGTGCTGGAGTTCGGAAAGAAGATCGCCGAGGGCCTGCCCGCCGAGGTGCGGGAGAACCCGAAGGTGATCGCGGCGTACCTGGGGGTGCCGGACGATGCTGCTTGAGATCGACGATGTGAGCCTGCTCTACGGGCGGATCCAGGCGCTGCACGGCATCAGCCTGACCGTGGACGAGGGGGAGGTCGTCGCCCTGATCGGTGCCAACGGTGCCGGCAAGTCCACCACCATGCGGGCGATCTCCGGCATCCGGCCGGTCGCCGCCGGCCGGATCCGGTTCCAGGGCGAGGACATCACCAAGCTCCGGGCCGACCTGCGGGTGCGCCGGGGGCTGTGCCAGGCGCCGGAGGGCCGGGGCATCTTCCCCGGCATGACGGTGCTGGAGAACCTGGACATGGGGGCGTACACCCGGCGGGACCGGGCGGGCATCGCGCAGGACCTCAACCGGGTGCTGGACCTGTTCCCGCGCTTGGCGGAGCGGCGCAAGCAGCACGGGGGTACCCTTTCCGGCGGCGAGCAGCAGATGCTGGCCGTCGGCCGGGCGCTGATGAGCCGGCCGAAGCTGTTGCTGCTCGACGAGCCCTCGATGGGTCTGGCGCCGATGCTGATCCAGCAGATCTTCAGCATCATCACCGAGATCAACGAGCAGGGCACCACCATCCTGCTGGTCGAGCAGAACGCCCAGCAGGCGCTGGCCCGGGCGCACCGGGCATACGTGCTGGAGACCGGCCGGATCGTCAAGAGCGGCACCGGCGCGGAGCTGCTGCACGACCCGGCGGTCAAAGAGGCATACCTCGGCGTGGCCTGACCGGCCGCCACCCCTCATCGCAAGGAGAGCACGACATGTTCAACATCAGTGGTGGGCGCCGGGCCGTGCTCGGCGCCGCCGGCGCGGCCATGCTCGCCCTCTCGCTCGCCGCCTGCGGTGAGAAGGAGAGCACCGACCAGCCGGGCGCCGGCCCCTCCGTCACCGCCGACTCCGCCCTGGCCGCCAAGGTGCCCGACGCGATCAAGGCCGACGGCGTGATCAAGGTCGGCACCGACTCGACGTACGCCCCGGCGGAGTTCCTCGACACCGACGGCAAGACGGTGATCGGGTTCGACATCGAGCTGTTCAACGCGGTGGCGCAGAAGCTCGGCCTCAAGGCCGAGTACGAGTCCGCCCCGTTCGACTCGATCCTGCCCGGCGTGGACTCCGGTAAGTACGAGATCGGCGTGTCGTCGTTCACCATCAACGCCGAGCGGCTGCAGAGCGTCAACATGGTCAGCTACTTCTCCGCCGGCACCCAGTGGGCCACCAAGGCCGGCAACCCGGCCAAGGTCGACGTGAACGACGCCTGCGGCAAGAAGATCGCCGTTCAGACCGGCACCGTGCAGGTCGACGACATCACCGCCCGGTCGAAGAAGTGCACCGACGCTGGCAAGCCGGCGATCACCATCGACCAGTACCAGGCGCAGAGCGACGCCACCGCCGCGGTGGTCAGCGGCAAGAACGACGCCATGCTCGCCGACTCGCCCGTGGGCGCGTACGCGGTGAAGCAGAGCAACGGCCAGCTGGAGCTGCTCGGTGACATCTACGAGTCGGCCCCGTACGGATACGCGGTGAAGAAGGACCAGACCGCCTTCGCCGAGGTGCTGAAGGAGGCCGTGCAGGCGGTCATCGCCGACGGCACGTACCAGACCGCGCTGAAGAAGTGGGGCGTCGAGGGCGGCGCCATCGCCACCTCGGCGCTCAACCCGACCAACTGACCATGTCGGTCGAGACCGATACACCCGAGCGGGCACGGCCGGAACCCATCCAGGCCGTGCCCGTGCGGCATCCCGGGCGGTGGCTCGCCGTCGCCGTGATCGGGGTGCTGGTGGCCATGTTCGTCCACCTGCTGGTGACGAACAAGGCGTTCAACTGGTCGTTCATGGTCGACGAGATGTTCCGCCCGCCGGTCATCGAGGGGGTGCGCGGAAGCATCGCGCTGCTCCTGACC
Source organism: Micromonospora deserti (assembly GCF_003236335.1). Lineage (GTDB taxonomy): Bacteria > Actinomycetota > Actinomycetes > Mycobacteriales > Micromonosporaceae > Micromonospora > Micromonospora deserti. The sequence continues at coordinate 6,224 of NZ_POUB01000173.1, read as the reverse complement.
TCCATGCTGATCGGTATCGGGCTGGGCGTCCTCCTCGCCATCATGCGGCTGTCGGAGAACCCGATCCTGCGCGGCGTCGCCTGGGTCTACACCTGGTTCTTCCGGGCGGTGCCCCGGCTGGTGCTGGTGATCCTCTTCGGCAACCTGGGCATCCTCTGGGCGCGGATCGAGTTCGGGCTGCCCTTCGACCGGCAGATCGGCGCGCTGTTCGGCGTGCAGGACTTCGAGGCGCGATTGTTCGGCTTCACCGCCGTGGAGATCCTCACCGGCTTCGTCGCCGGCATGCTGGCGCTCGGCCTCTCCGAGGCCGCGTACATGGCGGAGATCGTCCGGGCCGGCCTCCAGTCGGTGGACGAGGGCCAGACCGAGGCCGCCCAGGCGCTGGGCATGACCCGCGCCCAGATCCTGCGCCGCATCGTGCTGCCGCAGGCGATGCGGGTGATCGTCCCGCCCACCGGCAACGAGACCATCGCGATGCTCAAGGACACCTCGCTGGTGGCCTTCGTGCCGGTCTCCACCGAGCTGTTCTTCCAGCTCAGGGCCGTCGGTAGCCGGACCTTCCAGGTCTTTCCGATGTTGGTCGCGGCGACCATCTGGTATCTGCTGCTGACCAGCGTGCTGCTGGTCGGTCAGTACCACCTGGAGCGGCACTTCGCCAAGGGCTTTGGCCGCAGCGAGCGGGCGAAGATCCGGCTGCGGGGGATGACGGCGGAGACCGGCGGCCGGACCGGAGAGGTGGGCGGCGCATGACCGAGATGACGGCGGTACAGCCGGACGCGACGGCGCCGGGTGCCGGACCGATGGTCCGGGCCGAGCAGGTGCACAAGTCGTTCGGGCCGCTGGAGGTGCTCAAGGGCATCGACCTGGAGGTGCGCACGGGCGAGGTCTGCTGCCTGCTCGGGCCCTCGGGCTCCGGCAAGTCGACCTTCCTGCGCTGCATCAACCACCTGGAGAAGATCAACGCTGGGCGGATCTGGGTGGACGGCGAGCCGATCGGCTACCGCGAGCGCGGCGGCAAGCTGCACGAGATGCGGGAGAAGGAGGTCGCCGCCCAGCGTCGCTCGATCGGGATGGTGTTCCAGCGGTTCAACCTCTTCCCGCACAAGACCGTCCTGGACAACGTCACCGAGGCGCCGGTGCTGGTGCGCCGGGAGAAGAAGGCCGCGGCGCGCGAGCGGGCGGCACAGCTGCTGGAGCGGGTGGGCCTGGGCGACAAGCTGGGCGCCTATCCGGGGCAGCTCTCCGGCGGCCAGCAGCAGCGGGTGGCGATCGCCCGGGCGCTGGCGATGCAGCCGAAGCTGATGCTCTTCGACGAGCCGACCAGCGCCCTCGACCCCGAGCTGGTCGGCGAGGTGCTCGACGTGATGAAGGACCTGGCCCGCGACGGCATGACGATGATCGTGGTCACCCACGAGATCGGCTTCGCCCGGGAGGTCGGCGACTCGCTGGTCTTCATGGACGGCGGCGTGGTGGTCGAGTCGGGCAACCCCCGCGAGGTGATCGCCAACCCGCGGCACGACCGGACGAAGGCGTTCCTGGCCAAGGTGCTCTGACCGGGTCGCCGGCGCGGCCCGCACGGGCCGCGCCGGCGACCGTGCCGGTGTCCTGGAGTGTCGGGGCGGGCGGCTAGAGTCGCTCGCGTGACAGCTACGACGCCGCGCCTGCTCCTCGTCGACGGACATTCCCTGGCATATCGGGCCTTCTTCGCCCTGCCGGTGGAAAACTTCTCCACCACGACGGGTCAGCCGACCAACGCGGTCTACGGCTTCACCTCGATGCTGATCAACGTGCTCCGCGACGAGCAGCCGACCCACATCGTCGTCGCCTTCGACGTCTCCCGCCGCTCCTTCCGCACCGAGAAGTACGCGGAGTACAAGGCCGGCCGCAGCGAGACCCCGACGGACTTCAAGGGTCAGGTCAGCCTGGTCAAGGAGGTGCTGGCGGCGCTGCGCATCCCGGTGGTGGAGAAGGAGGGCTACGAGGCCGACGACGTCATCGCCACCCTCGCCTGCCAGGCGCGTGACCAGGGCATGCCGGTGCTGATCACCACCGGCGACCGGGACGCGTTCCAGCTGGTCGGCGACAAGATCACCGTGCTCTACCCGCGCAAGGGCGTCTCCGACCTGGCCCGGATGGACCCGGCGGCGGTGGAGGCGAAATACGGAGTCGCCCCGGAGCGCTACCGCGACCTGGCCGCCCTGGTCGGCGAGACCAGCGACAACCTGCCCGGCATCCCCGGCGTCGGCCCGAAGACCGCCGCGAAGTGGATCAACATGTACGGCGGGGTCGAGGGGGTCGTCGCCCGGGCCGACGAGATCAAGGGCAAGGCCGGCGACAGCCTGCGCGAGCGGCTCGCCGACGTGATCCGCAACTACGAGATCAACTGCCTGGTCTCCGACCTGGAGCTGCCGCTCCGGCCTGAGGACGCCCGCTGGCCGGGGTGGGACCGCGAGGCGGTGCACCAGGTCTTCGACACCCTCGAGTTCCGCATCCTGCGGGACCGGCTGTACCAGTACCTGGAGGCGGTCGAGCCGGAGGCCGAGGCCGGCTTCGACCTGACCGGCGAGGTGCTCACCGAGCCCGGCGCGCTGACCGGCTGGCTGGGCACGCACGCGCCGGCCGGCACCCCGGTGGGGGTGGCGGTGAAGCTCGACACCGGCCCCAACCGCCGGCACACCGCCTCGGTCACCGGCATGGCGCTGGCCACCGCCGCCGGGGCGGCGGCCTGGTTCGACCCGCCCCGGCTCGACCCGGCCGACGAGGCCGCGCTGGCCGGCTGGCTCGCCGACGCCGAGCGCCCGAAGGTGCTGCACGACAGCAAGCCGGCGGTGCTCGCCCTCGCCGCGCACGGCTGGTCGCTGGAGGGCATCGTCCGCGACACCCAGATCGCGGCCTACCTGGCCCGTCCCGACCAGCGCTCCTACGACCTGACCGACCTGGCCCTGCGTTACCTGCACCGGGAGCTGCGGGTCGACGCGCCGGAGACCGGGCAGCTCACCCTGGAGGGGCTGGGCGACGACGGCGAGGCCGAGCAGAACCTCATGCTCCAGGCCCGGGCCACTCTCGACCTGGCCGACGCGATCGACGCTGAGCTGTCCCGCGACGGCGAGCAGTCCGCCCGGCTGATGGCCGGCGTGGAGCTGCCGCTGATGCGGGTGCTCGCCGGGATGGAGCGCACCGGCATCGCCGCCGACACCCACTACCTGTCGGAGCTGGAGGCGCACTTCGCCGGTGAGGTGAAGGCGGCCGCGCAGGGCGCGTACGCGGCGGTCGGGCGGGAGTTCAACCTGGGCTCGCCGAAGCAGCTCCAGGAGATTCTCTTCAATGAGCTGGGCCTGCCCAAGACCAAGCGGATCAAGACCGGCTACACCACCGACGCCGACGCCCTGCAGTGGCTCTACGCGCAGAACCCGCATCCGGTGCTGGCCCACCTGCTGCGCCACCGGGACGTGGCCAAGCTCAAGACGACCGTCGACGGGCTGCTCAAGTCGGTCTCCGAGGACGGCCGCATCCACACCACCTTCAACCAGACGGTGGCGGCCACCGGGCGGCTCTCCTCCACGGAGCCCAACCTGCAGAACATCCCGATCCGCACCGAGGAGGGGCGGCGCATCCGCCGTGCCTTCGTGGTGGGGGAGGGCTACGAGTGCCTGCTCACCGCCGACTACAGCCAGATCGAGATGCGGATCATGGCGCACCTGTCGTCGGACGACGCGCTGATCGAAGCGTTCAACTCCGGCGCGGATTTCCACGCCGCCACCGCCTCGTCGGTCTTCGGGGTGCCGGTCGCCGAGGTCAGCGCCGACCAGCGCCGCAAGATCAAGGCGATGAACTACGGCCTGGCGTACGGGCTGAGCGCGTTCGGGCTGTCCCAGCAGCTCGGGATCAGCGCCGAGGAGGCGCGCGGGCTGATGGAGGACTACTTCGCCGGCTTCGGCGGGGTCCGGGACTACCTCCAGGAGGTGGTCGCCCGGGCCCGGCACGACGGCTACACCTCGACCATCCTCGGTCGGCGTCGCTACCTGCCGGACCTGGTCAGCGACAACCGGCAGCGCCGGGAGATGGCCGAGCGGATGGCCCTCAACGCCCCGATCCAGGGCTCGGCGGCCGACATCATCAAGCTCGCCATGCTGCACGTCGACACCGCGCTGCGCGAGGCGGGGCTGCGCTCCCGGATGCTGCTGCAGGTGCACGACGAGCTGGTCTTCGAGGTCGCGCCGGGCGAGCGCGAGGCCCTTGAGGCCTTGGTCCGCAAGGAGATGGGCGGGGCGTACCCGCTGTCCGTGCCGCTGGAGGTCTCCGTGGGCGAGGGGCGGGACTGGAACAGCGCCGACCACTGACCGCCGGGGCCTCCGCCCCGGCTGGTCGGGCAACCCGGCCGGGTTCACGGCTCGGTCGTCGCCGACCGGGGCGCAGGCCACCGTGGCGGGTGCCGGTGAGTGCCTGCGCCAGCCGGATCGGTGCGAGCAGGTTCGTGTCGAGCTGCCGGCGGGCGGCCGCCTCGTCCAGCTCCGCCAGCGGGACACCCCCGGCGATTCCGGCGTTGTTCACCAGCACGTCCAGCCGCCACGTACCGGTCGAGGGCGGCATCGACCACCTGGTCTGGCGTGTCGGCGGCGGTGACGTCGGCGGTCAGCGGGGTGATCATGTGCCACCCGGGTCAGCGTCCCGGTCCCCGGCGCGCCTTCGGCGGGACGCCGTGCCGCTCCAGGGCCTGCCGGGATCGACCGCCCGGCGGCGGAAGCGGCGCCTTGATCGGGTCGTGACCCCAGTTCATCAGCGAGTACCGCCACCGGGTCTGGCGGACGTCGCCGCTCGGTCGCTGCGCCATGTGACGCCGGACGTACCCGATCACCTTGCGCATGTGCCGGAAGTCGTCCCCGGAGAGCTCGCTGCGCTTGCGACGCAGCAGCTCGATGATCTTCCGGCCGGACTCGTGGCCGACTGACTCGCCACCCTTGGTGCCCTTCTTCCGCCAGCCGACGTGCTTCGACTCGTCGGTCTCCAGCCACCTCTGGAGCTCACCGGGCTTCATGTTCACCGCCTCGGTGAACTCCCGGTAGGTCTGTTGGGGATCCTCACTCCGGTTCATGGCGCAGGACCTCCGGCCGGTGTGCGACGTCTCGACCCGAGTGGTCGTTGCGGATCCGGTACTGCGGCTCCTCCGGCGAGGCGTTCACGGTGTGCCCGCGTACGTGCGTCCGGTCGATCAGCTTCTCCTTGACCACGCCGTACGCCCGGCCGCTGTGGCTGGCCCAGGAGACGTGGTCGCCCTCGCGGAACTCCTTCTTGGCCATGCTTCCGACGTACCCGGGTTCGATGAGCGGAAACGGGTGGGTTGAAGGTCCGCCGCCGCGCCGCCGAGCTGCGGGCCGCTACCCGTCCGCGGGCTTCTCGGCGACGAAGATGGCGGTGCCGGGGAAGAGGCGACCGCGCAGCGGGCTCCACTGCCCCCAGATGCCCTGGTGCCCCTCCGGCCACTCCGGCTCCACCAGGTCCAGGAAGCGGAACCCGGCGCCGACGAGCTCCCGGATCCGGTCGCCCAGAGTGCGGTGCTGCTCCACGTAGGTGGCCGTGCCGGTCGTGTCCTGCTCGACGTACGGGGAGCGGTCGAAGTACGAGTGCACCGCGGTCAGCCCTCCCTCGCCCGGGTCGTCAAGGAAGATCCAGCGCATCGGGTGCGTCACCGAGAACACCCACCGGCCGCCGGGGCGCAGCACCCGGAACACCTCGCGCATCACCGCCGCCGAGTCGGCGACGAACGGAATCGCCCCGAACGCCGTGCAGGCGGTGTCGAACGCCGCGTCGGCGAAGGGCAGCGCCAGCGCGTCGGCCTGCACCAACGGCACGCGTACGCCGGTGCCCTCGGCCGCCAGCGCGGCGTGCCGCAACATGCCGGCGGACAGGTCCAGCGCGACTGGCCGGGCGCCCTGGACGGCCAGCCAGCGGGCGGCGGCCGCGGCCCCGCAGCCCACCTCCAGCACCCGCCGTCCGGCCAGCTCACCCAGCAGGCGTACGTCCGCCTCCCGCACCCCCTCCGGGCACCAGACGAAGTCCACGTCGCCGAGGAACTCGCCGTGCTCGGCCTGGTAGTCGTCGGCGTCGGCGTCCCACCAGCGGCGGTTGGCCCAGCGCGCCTCGGCGGCACCGACCTGGCGGCGGGTCACCCGGCTGTCGTTGTCCACCCGCTCACGCTAGGCGCCGGCTATCTCTTATACACATCT
>NZ_POUB01000172.1 GCF_003236335.1 Micromonospora deserti | reverse complement strand
GTGCATGAAGAGCCACCGCCCAGCCGGCTGCGCCGGTGGCTCTTCATGCACCGGGTGCAGCCGGTCGGCCCGGAGACCGAGGAGGGGCACGCCCGCACGCACGCCTGGTGGCAGGTGATGTGCCTGACCGGCGTGGACTACTTCTCCACCCTGTCGTACCTGCCGGGCATCGCGGCAGTGGCCGCCGGGGCGCTCTCCCCGCTGGCCACCCTGTTGATCGTCGCGCTGAGCCTGTTCGGGATGCTGCCGATGTACCGCCGGGTGGCCCGGGAGAGCCCGCACGGGCAGGGCTCGGTGGCGATGCTGGAGCGGCTGCTGCCGTTCTGGCGGGGCAAGATCTTCGTACTGGTGCTGCTCGGCTTCGTGGCCACCTCCTGGATCATCACGATCACCCTCTCCTCGGCCGACGCCACCGTGCACCTGCTGGAGAACCCGCTGCTGCCCGAGGGGATCGGTGGCAGCGGCGTCGCCATCGGCGTCACCGTGGTGCTGCTGCTGATCCTCGGCGGGGTCTTCCTGCTCGGTTTCCGGGAGGCGGTCGCGGTGGCCATCCCGCTGGTCGCCGTCTTCCTGGCCCTGAACGCGGTGATCGTCGCGGTCTCGCTGGCCGAGATCGCGGCGGACCCGGGCACCCTGGGGGACTGGACCGTGGCGCTGACCGCCGGGGGCGGCCCCGGCGAGGTGGCGCTGACCGCCGTGCTGGCCTTCCCGCTGCTGGTGCTCGGGCTCTCCGGTTTCGAGACCGGGGTGAGCATGATGCCGCTGGTGGCCGGGGACGGCGCGGACCGGGAGGCCCGGCTGGCGGCGCGGATCCGCAACACCCGTCGCCTGCTCACCACCGCCGCGCTGATCATGTCGGGGTATCTGGTCTCGACCACGTTCGTCACCACGGTGCTCGTTCCCCCCGCCGCGTTCGAGCCGGGCGGGCCGGCCAGCGGTCGGGCGCTGGCCTACCTCGCCCACGAGCACATCGGCGAGCTCTTCGGCACCGCGTACGACATCAGCAGCATGCTGATCCTCTGGTTCGCCGGCGCCTCGGCGATGGCCGGGCTGATCAACATCGTCCCCCGCTACCTGCCCACCTACGGCATGGCGCCGGAGTGGGGCCGGGCGGTGCGCCCGGTGGTGATCGTCTACACCCTGGTCTGCATCGTGATCACCATGGTGTTCCGGGCCGACGTCAACGCGCAGGCCGGGGCGTACGCCACCGGGATCCTGGCCATGATGGTCTCCGCCGCGGTGGCGGTGGCGATCGCCGCGGCCCGCCGCCGGCAGCGTGCCGTCGCCGCCGGTTTCACCGTGCTCACCCTGGTCCTGCTGTACGCACTGGCCGAGAACGTCATCGAGGAGCCGGACGGCATCACCATCTCCGCGCTGTTCGTCCTCGGCGTCATCGCCGTCTCGCTGGTCTCCCGGGTCACCCGGACCACCGAGCTGCGCACCGAGCGGATCGAGTTCGACGAGGCGGCCCGCCGGTTCGTCACCGAGTCGCTGGCGCACGACGGCCGGCTGCACCTCATCGCCCACAAGCCGACCTCCGGCGCGCTGAAGGAGTACACGGTCAAGGAACGGACCCAGCGCGGGATGAACCCGGTGCCCGGCGCCGCCGACGTGTTGTTCCTGGAGATCGAGGTGGTGGACCCGTCGGAGTTCAGCCGGGTGCTGCGGGTGAGCGGGGTGGAGGTGGGCGGGTTCCGGGTGCTGCGGGCCGGCAGCCCAGCCGTGCCGAACGCCATCGCGGCGATCCTGCTGGCGCTGCGCGACGCCACCGGGGTACGCCCGCACGCGCACTTCGAGTGGTCCGAGGGGAACCCGATCGCGCACCTGCTGCGCTACCTCATCCTCGGTCGGGGCGACACCCCGCCGGTGGTCCGGGAGATCCTCCGCAAGAGCGAGCCCGACCCGGTCCGCCGTCCCGGCATCCACGTCGGCGGCTGAGCGGGCTGACGCCCCTCGCGCCGGATCAGCGAGTGTGAAGCCGAAGCGCACTTTTATTCATGTACGGCCAAGCTTGTCCGATTAGTGGTCGTATGGTGACTCTCGGTGGCGGTCGCGACGACAGCCACTCCGCGCCCGGATCGGTGCGGCGGGCCAGGCACCACGAGAGGCAGGGAGGCTCGATGTCCACGTATCACAGGAGCCGGCGGGCGACGCGACCTAGGCGGCGGTCCCCGTGGTTCTTAGCCGGCGGGTTGGTGGCCGGCGGGTTGGTGGCCGGCACGGCGGGTGCCGCCGGCGCGGCCGCGGCCGGCGATCCGGCCCTGGCCGGCGCGGGCCGGCCGGCCATGGTCATGCGCGCCGACGAGACCGGCCCGGGGCACCCGGGCGAGCCGGACCGCGAACCGCGCGGGAAGGACCGCGAGGGCCGCCCGGAGGAGCGGGACGCCGTCGGGCCGCCCGACGGTGGACGCCCCGACGGCGGGCACCGGGAGGCGGTCGCCGTGCCGTGCGACTCCGGCGAACTCATCGCCGCGCTGGTGCGGGTCAACGCCGAGGGTGGCGGCGACCTGCGGTTGGCACCGAAGTGCCGCTACACCCTCACCCACGCCTTCGCGCAGCCGGACGATTACGACGGCGGGATCCGCGACGCCCGGGAGGCCGCCGACAGCGCGGAGAACCCCGGTGACGCCGAGGCGCCCCGGCGTAACCCGCAGCACGACAAGGCGGGCCTGCCGGTCATCTACCACCCGATCACCATCCACGGCGAGGGCGCCACCATCGAGCGCGGGGTGCACGCCGAGGAGTTCCGGTTCTTCACGGTGCGCGACGGCGGGGACCTGACCCTGCGCGAGGTGATCCTGCGCAACGGCCGGTCGTTGGCGGAGGGCGGCAGCATCCACGTCGTGCACGGCGCCTCCGCCATCGTCGAGCGCACCACCATCATCGGCAGCACCTCGCTGTCGGCCGAGGGCGGCGGCGGTGGGATCTTCAACGACGGCAACATGGTGGTCACCGACAGCACGTTCATCGGCAACCGGGCCGCCGGCACCGCGGGCAAGGGCGGGGGCCTGCTCAACGGCGGTGTGCTGGCCGTGCACGGATCGCACTTCCGGGACAACAGCGCCGTCGGGTACGGCGGCGGGCTCGGCAACTACCGGGGTGCCGCCGAGGTGCACACCAGCACCTTCGTGCACAACGACGCGGCGCAGGGCGGCGGCCTCGCCAGCTTCTCCGCCCGGACGCGGGTCGTCGAGACCAAGGTGCTCGGCAACATCGCCCAGGTCGGCGGCGGCATCGCCAACTCCGACGCCCTGATCTTCCTGCGCCGCCTCGAGATTCGGGACAACACCGCCACCGGCAACGGCGGCGGCATCTCCACCTTCCAGGGCCTCGTGCCGCTCGACGACAGTATCGTCGCCGGGAACACCGCTCGCGGCAAGGGCGGCGGCGTCTACGCGGAGAAGTCGAACGTGCTGGTGCGCCGGAGCGGCGTGCACGGCAACGACGCCGTCGGCACCGCGTCGACCGGCGGGGGCATCTTCGCCACGCTCGGGCAGTTCTCCCTCTATCGCAGCGCGGTGACCGGCAACTCCGCCACCGTGCAGCCAGCCGGTGTCTTCGCGGACAAGGCCCGGGTCAGGGTCGATGACGAGACCGACCTCGTCGACAACGAACCCACCAACTGCGCGGGCAGCCGGGTGCCGATCGCGCACTGCTTCCGCTGACCGGCCGGTGCCGGCCCCGTCCCGGGGCCGGCACCGGCGCGGGCGCCTCCGGCCCGTCCGGGACGATCGTCGCGATCGGACCGGTCGGGCCGGAGGCGCCCGGTCGCCTACCCCGGTCACGCGCGGCCCGCCCGGGCCGCCCGCAAGCCGGGCGGATAGCTCCTATTCGGACGGTTGGGGCAGCTCGCAGTCGACCTTCGGGTTGGCGCCGGCGTAGTTCAGCGGCCCGGCGACGATGGTCACCAGGACCGTGCCCGCCTCGGCGCAGTTGGTGTCGTCGCCGCTGTAGTAGCCGCGCTGGCCGGCGGCGACCGCACCGATGATCAACCAGATCACGACGAGGGCTCCGAATATCGACGTGCCACGCATCGCTGCCTCCAGGGGGTGTGGTGGACCGAGGTGCAGGGCGTGGTACCCAATCGCGGCGAACGGCTAACGGTGCCGCCCAACGGCGGGCATCGGCCGGCGTTGGGCGGCGGTGACCGACCCGGCGGGTATGGCGGGTGACGGGTCGCCGCGGGCCGGCCGCTGGCCCCGGTGGCCTGAGACGCCCCTCAGTGCGGTGGGGCAGGCGCCTCCGGTGGCTTGCCCCGGCTGCGTCGGGCGTCGGCCACGGCCACAGCGGCGAGGACCACCATGGCCGCGAGGGCGGCGAACAGTGGCGGCAGGAAGACGGCGGCCGGCGCGACGGTGAGCAGGGCCAGCAGCCCGCCGGGGCGGGACAGCGAGACCCGGCTGAACACCTCGTACTCGAAGGCGGCCCGTCCGATCAGGAACAGCGCCGGGCCGCCGAGGATGACCGCGGCCCAGGCCGGTGGGCTGTGGGTCCCCGGCTCGTGCAGGAACAGGTCGAAGCCCGCGGCGGTGGTGACCACCCCGGCGACCATGAGCAGGTGGGTGTAGGGGGCGGTGTAGAGGAACTTGTTCGGCACCTGCGCGGTGGCGATGGCCAGGGGCAGCAACTCGCCGGACTTGTGCACGTAGATCCGCCAGAGCAGCAGCGTGGTGGCGAAGGCCACCGCGAGCGCCGCGATGTGCTCCAGCTCGTGGTGTTCCAGACTGAACATCGTGCCGATGGTCAGGATGGCGTCGCCGAGGGCGATGATGAAGAACTGCTGGTAGCGCTCCGAGAGGTGCTCGGCGGTGACGTGGCGTTGGCTCTCGGGCACCACGCCGAGGCCGGGCACCGGATAGGCGAGCCGGAAGCCGAGGTAGTCGATGGTCAGGGCGAGGGCCCACAGGCCCATCCGGGCGTCGCCGGCGACCAGCGCGCCCGCGATCCACGGCACGGCCGAGATGGCGAACCAGACGACGATCCGGGCCGCCCGGCGCTGTGTCTGCGGCTCTCGGCGCACGGCGGGCATGAGGAACAGCCCCCGGCCGATGTGGATCGCCACGTACGCGCCGGCGAAGACCAGCCCGTGGGCCCCGAACGCGCCCGGGATGGCGGTGGTCATCAGCAACGCCCCGAACATGACCGCCGCGATCAGTAGCTTGATCTCGTTGCGTTCGGGGTCGTACATGTCGGTGACCAGGGTGGTGATCGCCCAGGTCCACCAGATCGCCGCCAGCATGATCAATGCCTGGCCGGCGCTGTGCCAGCTCAGGTTGGTGACCAGCCCGCGGGAGATGAAGGCGAGCGCGACCACGTAGACCAGGTCGAAGAAGAGTTCGAGCAGGGTCACCCGGCGGGGTGACTCCTCGTCCCGGACGGGGCCCCGGCGCGGGGCAGGCTCCGGTGCGGCGGACTGCACGGGTTGCTCCTGCGGTACCGGGATCGGCTCGGGGCCCTCCGGCCCTGACCCGACGGTAGCGAGGGCTCGTCCGCCCTGTCAGCCATTGCCGACTTTCCGGGTGGTGGCCAATTCCGGGCGCCGACCCCGGGTGCCCGCCGGCGGCGGACATCACGTGGGCGGCGCCCGGAACCCCCCTGGCCCGCTCAGGCGTCGTCGCCGGGTACCGCCGCCGACAGGGCCGCCGCGGCCTCGTCGGGCCCATCGGCGAGCACCTTCGCCTGCTGCGGCCACGTTGCCAGGCCGGGCGCGGCGCGCAGCCCGGCCGCCCGGATCGTCTCGCGCAACCCGGCCTCGTCCAGCTCCGCCAGCTGCCGGTAGGTCCGGATGCCCGCGGCCTGCAGCGCGGCGGCCATCTTCGGACCGACGCCCTGGATCCGGCGGAAGTCGTCGGCGACCTCGCTGGTGGCGGCCGGTACCGGGCGGACCGGCGGAGTGGCCACCGCGGCCCGCGCCGGTGCCGCCGCGGGCTGCGGTCCGGTCTCCGCCTCGCCCGGTGTCGCATCGGCGACCGGCTCCGCGGTGGCGACCGGCTCCGCGTCGGTGGCCGGCTCGGCGGCCGCGAGCGGCTCGGTGGTGGGGACCGGCTCGGCGGTGGCGGCCAGCTCGGCGGCGGCCGGCTCCTCCGCCGGAGCGGCCGGCTGCGCCGGCTCGACGGCGTCGGTCCCGTCGCCGTCGGTCGTGACGTCCGTGCCGACCGGGTCCACTGCGGTCGGGGTCGGATCGGCGTCGCCCGGGGCGGGTGGTTCGGCGACCGCGGCCGGAGCCGGGTCGACGGTTGCCTCGGGCCGCTCGGTGTCAGTGGTGGCGGTGGGCGCCGGAGCGGCCACCACGGCGGTCGTACCCACGCCCGGCCCACCGTCCACGACGGGCGAGTCCTGCCCGGTGGCCGCCGTGTCGCGCCGGCCGCGCCACACCCAGCCGGCCGCCAGGCCCGCCAGCAGAGCCACGATCAGTATCAGCCAGTGCCCGAATGACCACGCCACGGCAAACCTCCCTCTCGTTACACATCGCACACAGAGTCGAGAAAAACTCGCCGCAGCTTCGCATACGCACGGTTCGGGCGACAGGGTGGTCCGGCCTCTCGCCGCCCTGATGGGACGGGGTGTACCGCCGGTGGCCGGCGGGCCACGCACGGTCGTGGTGCGGGGCCGGTCCGGTCGGGACACCCGGCAGCGGACGGCACGCCGGTGCGCACCGGCGACCGAGGGGTACGCGACGACCCCGGTGCCGCCGGGGGCACCGGGGTCGTGGTGGGACGGTCAGTCCTCCTCGCCGCGGTAGGTGTAGAAGTCGTCGACGAACTTCCTGCGCAGCCGGGGTACCCGGCTGGTGAGGCCGAAGTAGCCGCGCGCCCCGAGCAGGGCGAGCCGGCCCACCACCGGCTTGTACATCCGGTCGTCCCCGTTGGTGCCGCTGCGGTTGAGCGAGTCGGCGACCCGGGCGAACCCGTACGGCAGCATCGCGGCCTCGTAGTCGGCCACCGCCTGCAGCAGCGTCTTGTCGTCGGCGGCGGCGAGGATGAGCTGCCGGCGGAGCAGGGCGGCGTCGCGCAGCGCGGTGTTCGCACCCACCCCCCGTCCCGGCGTCATGGTGTGGATCGCGTCACCGAGCAGCGTGACCGTGCTGCTCTTCCAGGGTGGCACCGGCTCCGAGGTGGCCACCCTGATCGGCAGGGCGCTGTCCGGGTCGGCACGGGCCAGCAGTTCGCGCAGGTGGGGGTGCCAGTTGCGGGTGAGTTCCAGGGCGAGCGCGATCAGCTCCTCGCCGCGGCGCCGCATGACGTCGGCCGGGAAGCGCCGGGCGGCGCTCCAGATGATCAGGTTGATGTTGTCGCGGGTGTTGTCGTGCGCCAGGCCGGGCCACTGGTGCAGCAGCGCGGTGTCGGCGTCGCTGACGCCGGGCTTGACCGCGCCGTCGCGGTCCCATTTGAACTCCATCACGTGCAGCACACCCATCATCCCGCCGGTGCCGAAGATCAGGGAGATGCCCTGCTGCACGCGTTCCGGCAGCAGGGCCCGGGTGTGTGCGGTCAGCGGGATGCGGGTGGCGATGTTGATGGTGCCGGCGTCCCGGACGACCGCCTGCGGGAGGTACTGGCGGCGGACCGCGGACTGCGTGCCATCCGCCGCGACCAGCAGATCGCCCGTGGCGGTGCTGCCGTCGGCGAAGTGGGCGGTGACGGTGCCGTCGTCGTGCTGCTCGTACCGCGTGAAGGTCCGGTCGAAGTGCACCACGTCCTCCATGCCGGTGAGCAGGACCTGGCGCAGCGTCATCCGGGCCACCGAGCGCTCGGTGTCGACCGGGTCGGTGTCCGGCCGCAGCGGCAACGACGCCGTCTCGCGCAGCCGTTGGGTGACCACGTTGAAGTACCGGGGGGACCGGGCGCAGGTGACCAGGTAGGTGTCGAACAGCTCCGGCGGCAGGCACTCCCGCAACGCCCGGCTGCCGGTCGGTCCGATGCCCACCCGGTAGCCGAGCAGCCCTTCGCCGCGGGTGCGGTACCGCTCGTAGACGGAGACGCCGATCCCGGCCCGGCGCAGCCCGTGCGCCAGGCACAGCCCGCCGGTGCCGGCCCCGATGATCAGTACGTGGGGCGGTCTGGGTGACATCGCGGGCGTCCCGCTCAACCAGCCGGGTGCGGCGACGCCGCGTCGGCGGCGTCCCACCGGTAGAAGCAGCCGGCGATCGCGTCGCGGGGCGAGCGCCAGGTCGGCAGGTACGGCGAGGTATGCGCCGACAGCCGCTCGTTGACCTGGCGGTAGAGCGGGTGGTTTCGGGCCCCGGCCAGCGCGTCCGGGTCGACGTCCGCGGTCTCCATCAGGTGTACGCACACGTCGTGCAGGCAGTACAGGGACCGGTGTCGGACGCCGGTCAGGCCGGGCAGCTCCGTCGCGTCGGACTCGGCGAAGATCTGCGCCACCCGACCCTCCGCGCCCGGGATGATCCTGCTGACGATCACTAGACGGCTCATGGGACCCCTCTCGGCGGTGGTGCTCCGCGCGGCGGAGACCAGGGACTGCGTACCGCCCACCCTGCCGGCCGAGCTGTCACCTCCCCGTCACCCGCGTGCCGGCGCCGGTGACGCCGTGACGGCACCGGTCCGGCTACCCGGGCCGGCGGCTCCGGCCCGGGTGCGCCGATCAGCGGGCCACGGGGCCGACCCGGGTGGTGGGGGTGCGGCGCGGTTCGGCGGGTGCGTCCCGGGTGGCCTCGCGGATCGGCGCGAGGGTCTCGTCCAGCAGGGCGGTCATCGCCGCCGACGGTTCCAGGCGCAGCTCCCGCAGCAGCAGGTCGCGGTAGACGTAGAAGGCGTGCACGGCCTCGAAGGCGTTGCCCTCGGCGAGGTGGATGCGGACCACCAGCCGGTGCGGCGTCTCGCGCAGCGGCTCGGCGGCCATCGCCTCCAGCGCGGCCTCCAAGGCCTCGCCGTGCCGCCCTGCGGCGAGGTGCTGCCCGGCCAGCTCCTCCAGCATGTGCAGCCGCAGCTGGCGCAGCCGCTCCCGCTCCGCCAGCACCCAGTCGTCGTACCAGCCGGGGAGCAGGTCGTGCCGCCCGGCGGCCAGCGCCGCCGCGAGGCACGGGTCGCTCCCGTCGCGCACCCGCGCGGCGGTGCCGACCAGTGCGTCGACGTCGACCTCGACGGCCGGCTCGAGCCGCACCGTGTCACCGGTGGTGGTCAGCGGGCAGCAGGGATCCTGGCGCAGCCGCCACAACGCGGTCCGCAGCGACGACAGCGCCCGGTCCTCCGGGGCGTCCGGCCACAGCAGCCCGGCCAGGTGGCTGCGGGTGGCGCCCGGACGCAGCCCGATCAGGGCGATGACCCGTTGCAGGCCGCGGGGCACCACGACCGGCGCGTCGCCGTGCAGCAGCCGGAAGCCGCCGAGCAGGTGCAGCGAGATCCCGGGGTGGTCCCCGGTCGACATGGACGGATCAGCGGCCACGGCGGCACCCCCTGCGGAACGCTCGTCCCGACTCCTCTGCTGTGTCCCGGCGCGGCTGCCCATGACCCCGGTGTCGGGTCGCTCCGCCGCGGCACGGCGTGCGCCGCGGCCGCCGGGCTGACCGTGACGAAGATTATCAATCATAGTCACTCTGGGTCAATGCCGCGGGCGGCATTCCGGGCATCGGAACGCAACCGCGAAACCCGTTCTGAACTGCGAAGAGTCGCAGGTCGGAGCGCGGGTGACACAGCGAATGCACAGGATGCGTCAACGCACCGTCACGGTGGCGGGTTGCCGGGCGGGGTGCTCCGGTGACGCCGCCGTGACGCCGGTGTCCGCATCGTGTCGGGCAGTCGTCCGGCTCGGCCGGCGCCGGCGTCACCGACGTCGGGTGCGTTTGGGGGGAGGCCCGTTCCATGGACCGTTCGCTGATCGTCGCGAAGGTGGTGCCGACCGCCGAGGCGCAGGTGGCCGAGATCTTCGCCGAGTCCGACGCGACCGAGCTGCCGCGCCTGGTCGGTGTCCGGCACCGGTCGCTGTACCGGCTGCACGATCTCTACGTGCACCTGCTGGAGACCGACCTGCCGGGCGAGGGCGCGGTGGAGGCGGCCCGCGGGCACCCCGAGTTCGACCGGGTCAGCGCCCGGCTGCGGCCGTACGTCTCGCCGTACCTGCCGGGCTGGCGCTCCCCCCGCGACGCGATGGCGCGCTGCTTCTACCGCTTCGACGCCGCGCCCGCCGGGCGGCGGTCGTGACCGCGACCGCGCCCCGCGAGGGGCAGCTCTGGTCCCGCTGCGCCGGCTGCGCCACGCTGCTGTACCGCAAACGGCTGCGCCGCAACCTCGACGTCTGCCCAGAATGCGGGCGGCACGCCCGCCTCGCCGCGCCCGACCGCCTGGCGCAGCTGGTTGACCCGGCGTCGTTCACCGCCCTGCCGGACCGGCCGGCCGAGGTCGACCCGATCGGCTTCGTCGACGTGCTGCCGTACCCGCGCCGGCTCACCGCCGCCCGGGCCGGCACCGGCCTGGCCGAGGCCGTCGTCTGCGGCACCGCGACGGTCGGGCGGCACCCCTGCGTGCTGGCCGTGATGGACTTCCGGTTCCTCGGCGGCAGCCTCGGCTGCGTCGTCGGGGAGCTCATCACCCGCGCCGCCGAACGCGCGCTGGCGCAGCGGACCCCGCTGATCCTGGTCACCGCCAGCGGCGGGGCCCGGATGCAGGAGGGCGTGCTGTCGCTGATGCAGATGGCCACCGTCAGCCAGGCGGTCGCCGCGCTGCGGGAGGCGGGAGTGCTCACCGTCAGCGTGCTCACCGACCCGACGTACGGGGGAGTGGCCGCCTCGTTCGCCACGAACACCGACGTGGTGCTCGCCGAGAGCGGCGCCCGGATGGGCTTCGCCGGGCCCCGGGTGATCCGGCAGGTCACCGGCCGGGCGCTGCCGGAGGGCTTCCAGACCGCCGACTTCCTGCTCCGGCACGGCCAGGTGGACATGGTGGTGCCCCGGCACGCGATGCGCGGCCGGCTCGTGGCGCTGCTCGCCGCGGCCCGGGCCGGGCGCCGCCCTCGCGCCGCCGTACCCCGGCAGGAGCCGGCACCGGGCCCGACCGGCGGCGGCGCGAGCGCGCCGGCCGACCCGTCCCCCGCGCCGCAGCCGGCCGGCCCGCCCGCGGCCGCCGACGCCTGGGATACGGTCCGGCTGGCCCGTCACCCCGGTCGGCCGACCACACTGGACTATCTCGACTCGGCCTTCGACGGCTTCGTCGAGCTGCACGGCGATCGGCTCGGCGCGGACTGCCCGGCGGTGGTCGGCGGGCTGGCCCGGCTCGACGGCCGGCCGGTCATGGTGATCGGCCACCAGAAGGGGCACACCACCGCCGAGCTGGTGACCCGCAACTTCGGCATGGCCAGCCCGGCCGGGCACCGCAAGGCGCTGCGGCTGATGCGGCTCGCCGCCCGGCTCGGCCTGCCGGTGGTCACCCTGGTCGACACCCCCGGGGCGGATCCCGGGGTGGGCGCGGAGGAGCAGGGCCAGGCGGCGGCCATCGCGGAGAACATCCTCGCCCTGACCGTGCTGCCCACCCCGGTGGTCGCGGTGATCACCGGTGAGGGCGGCAGCGGCGGAGCGCTGGCCCTGGCGGTGGCCGACCGGGTGCTGATGCTCCAGCACGCCGTCTACTCGGTGATCAGCCCCGAGGGCTGCGCGGCCATCCTCTGGCCGGACCGGGGCGACGCCCCCCAGGCGGCCCGCGCGCTGCGGTTGACCGGGCCGGACCTGTACCGCCTCGGCATCGTCGACGACCTCGTCCCCGAGCCCGTGCCGGCCGCGCACCACGATCCGGAAGCCACCGCCCGGTCGCTGCGCGACGCGGTCCGGGCCAACCTGCTGCCGCTGCTCGACGTGCCGCCCGCGACGCTGGTGCGCCGGCGACGCCAGCGCTTCCGCCGCTTCGGCGCCGCCCGCGCCGCAACGCGGGGCGGTGCCCGGTGAGCGGCGGACCGACCCGCGCCGACACCGGGGCCCGGCCCGCAGCCGTGCCCGCCCCGCCCGACGGGATCCGGCCGGGCCGGGAGGAGGTGCCCGAGCTCC
The DNA here is from genome assembly GCF_003236335.1 of Micromonospora deserti. GTDB lineage: Bacteria > Actinomycetota > Actinomycetes > Mycobacteriales > Micromonosporaceae > Micromonospora > Micromonospora deserti. The sequence continues at coordinate 1,036 of NZ_POUB01000172.1, read as the reverse complement.
CCGGCGGGACGCCGCCGAGTGAGCCGGCGCCGGCCCGCACCGGCGAGATGCCGCCGGCCGCCGACGCGCCGCACGGCGGCGGGGCCGCGCCGGCCGGGGTGGACGGGGTGCTGGCCGGCCTGCGCCGGCACGCCCGCCACCTCGTCGCCGAACTCGCCGGCCCGGTCCGCCGGGTACGGCTGCGCAGCGGCGACACGGTGCTGGAGGTGGAGTGGCACGGCCCAGCCGAACGGGTCCGGCCGGACGACGTCCCGGCCGTGCCCCCGCCGGACGCGGCGGCGCAGCCGCCCGGCCCGATGACCGTCCGGTCGCCGATCGTCGGCACCTTCTACCGGGCGCCCGAGCCCGGGGCCGCGCCGTTCGTCGCCGTCGGTGACCTGGTCCGTGCCGGCCAGGTGATCGGCATCGTCGAGGCGATGAAGCTGATGAACGAGGTGACCGCCGACCGGTCCGGCCGGGTGGCCGCGATCCTGGTCGCCGACGGCCAGCCGGTCGAGTACGACCAGCCGCTGGTCGCCCTGGACCCGGCCTGAGGTGGTGGCGCGATGTTCGAGAAGGTGCTGATCGCCAACCGGGGTGAGATCGCGCTGCGGGTGCTGCGCGCCTGCCGGGAGCTCGGGGTGCGTACCGCCGTGGTCTACTCCACCGCGGACGCCGACTCGGTGGCGGTGCGCCTGGCCGACCAGGCCGTCCTGATCGGGCCGGCGGCGAGCCGCCGCAGCTACCTCAACCCCGCCGCGATCGTGGAGGCGGCCCGGCTGGTCGGCGCGCAGGCGGTGCATCCCGGCTACGGGTTCCTCTCCGAGGACGCCGACTTCGCCGAGATCTGCGCCGACAACGGCCTGACCTTCATCGGCCCGCCGCCGCAGGTGATGTCCGCGCTGGCCGACAAGTCCTCGGCCCGGGCGCTGATGCGCCGGGCCGGGCTGCCGCTGCCGCCGGGCAGCGTGGCGCCGGTGCCGACCGCCGAGCGGGCGGCGGAGGTGGCCGCCGAGGTGGGCTACCCGGTGATCGTCAAGGCGGCGGCGGGCGGCGG
>NZ_POUB01000171.1 GCF_003236335.1 Micromonospora deserti | reverse complement strand
CGGTATGTCGGGTCACGCGGCGCCGTCAGTCTGATCAGCACCGAGTCGTTCCCCGACCGGCAGTCGGCCATGGTCGCCGCCACCACCGCGTATCCCGAGGTGAGCGTCGAACAGGTGCCCGCGCCGGCCGCTGCGGGGGCGGTACCGGAGCGCCGGGGCCGGCTGGACGGCATGGCGGGGGCCGTCGGGCTGCTCGTCCTGCTGGTCGTCGGGCGCCGGCGGCGCCGCCAGGCCCGACGCGAGCGGGGGAGGAGCAGGTGAGCGGCGCTGCCTCGGGACGTGGTCGCGGAGCCGCCCGCAGCCGTGGTCGGTACGGGCTCGCGTCCCGGCTGAGGTCGGGGTTCCGCGGCCGCGGGCGACGGTGGGAACTGGAGTCGATCGTTCAGGACAGTGGTGATCGCAGTGAATCTGACCGGCTGTTGCGCTCGCTGGCGACCACGGGCGCCACGGTGACCGCGCGTAGTCGAGCGTCCCGCCTGGGCCTGGTGCTCGCCGGAGCGGCGCTCGCGCTCGCCGCGTGCGGCCCCGACCAGTCGATGCTGTCCCCGATGGGCGCCAACGCCAGCCGTGCGGCCGGCCTGTGGTGGCTGATGTTCTGGATCGGCGTCGTCGTCTGGGTGCTGGTGACTGCTGCGACGCTGTACGCCCTGGTCCGCCGGCGACGGGACCGGCACGACCCGCTGACCGCTCGGCGCTGGGAGAACGCGCCCCTTGTCTGGGGCGGAATCGTGCTGCCGAGCGTCGTGCTCGTCCTGCTCACGGGAGTGAGCATCGACGCGATGCGGCACCGGGACCACCCCGATGCGTCGCAGGCCACGGTCGTGCAGGTGATCGGACACCAGTGGTGGTGGGAGGTGCGATACCCGGAGCGTGACGTGGTCACGGCCAACGAGGTGCACGTACCGGCCGGCCGGCCGGTCCGGCTGGAGCTGACCACCGCCGACGTCATCCACAGCTTCTGGGTGCCGGCGCTCGCCGGAAAGATCGACCTGGTCCCCGGCCGGTCGAACACGCTGTCGATCAACACCGACCGGCCGGGTGTCTACGAGGGGCGGTGCGCGGAGTTCTGCGGCCTGCAGCACGCCAAGATGCGGTTCCGGGTCGTGGTGGAACCGGAGTCGAGTTTCCAGGACTGGCTCGCGGCGCAAGGCACGTCGGCCGCGGAGCCGGCTGACGACCTCGCCGCTCGGGGCCGGCAGGTGTTCCTGTCCGCGTCCTGCGTGTACTGCCACACCATCCGGGGCACCGCCGCGGTCGGCTCGGTGGGGCCCGACCTGACCCATTTGGCCAGCCGCGACACGCTCGCCGCCGGCATCATGCCGAACACGAAGGGGCACCTGGGCGGCTGGATCGTCGACCCGCAGCAGGTCAAGCCGGGGGCGCGGATGCCCAGCAGCGACCTGCCGCCCGACGATCTCCAGGCGCTGCTCGCCTACCTCGGCTCTCTCGCATAGGAGCACCGTGTCCCTCACCCAGGGCGTCCCCGACACCGCCGCCGGCCAGCCCGACTTCGACGGCGTGTGGCGCAACCCCCGTGGCATCTGGCGGAGCCTGTCGGTGGTCAGCCACAAGCCGGTGGGCAGCCGATTCATGATCACGGCGGGCCTGTTCTTCCTTGTCGGCGGCATCGAGGCACTGTTGATGCGCGTCCAGCTCGCCCGCCCCGAGAACCGGTTCCTCGACGCGCAGACCTACAACGACCTGTTCACCATGCACGGCACCACCATGATGTTCCTGTTCGTGGTGCCGTTCATCGAGGGCCTGGCCACCTACCTGCTACCGGTTCAGCTCGGCGCCCGCGACCAGCCCTTTCCCCGATTCAACGCGTTCAACTACTGGTGTTACCTGTTCGGTGGCGTGTTGCTGTACAGCAGCTTTGCGGCGGCAGCCGTACCGGATGCGGGATGGTTCGCCTACGTGCCGCTGAGCAGCAACCCCTACTCCCCGGGCCCCGGCATGGACTTCTGGCTTTGGGGGCTGGCGCTGGTCGAGCTGTCCGGCATCGGCGCCGCGGTGGAGATCCTGGTGCTGACGCTTCGGATGCGGGCACCGGGCATGTCGCTGGCCCGGATGCCGGTGTTTGCCTGGGCGATGCTGACCGCGTCCGGGCTGATCGTCCTCGCGTTCACCCCGCTACTGGTCGCGACCTCGATGCTGGAGTTCGACCGGCTGCTCGGCGCCACGTTCTTCGTGGCCGAGCACGGCGGCAGCCCGCTGTTGTGGCAGCACCTCTTCTGGATCTTCGGGCATCCGGAGGTCTACATCATGTTCCTGCCGGCGGCCGGAATAGTGTCACAGGTGGTGCAGGTGCACGCCCGGCAGCGGCTGATCGGCTACCCGTTCGTGGTGCTCGCGTTCGTGCTGACGGCGGTGATCAGTCTCGGTCTGTGGGTCCACCACATGTTCACCACCGGACTACCGCCCCTGACCATGAGCTTCTTCACCGCCGCGAGCATGACCATCGCGATCGCCAGCGGGATCCAGGTTCTGGCCTGGGTGGCGACGATCTGGCTGGGCCGGCCACGCTTCACGGTGGCGATGATGTTCGTCGTCGGGTTCATCGTGACCTTCGTGGCCGGGGGCATCACCGGTGTGATGGTCGCGTCGGTCCCGTTCGATCAGCAGGTCCACGACACCTTCTTCGTGGTGGCCCACTTCCACTACGTGCTGATCGGCGGCGTGGTGTTTCCACTCTTCGCCGCCCTCTACCACTGGCTGCCGAAGATGATCGGGCGGCGGCTGCACCAGCGGCCGGGCGTGGTCGTCTTCGCGCTGGTGTTCGTCGGGTTCCACCTGACGTTCTTCCCGATGCACCTGGCCGGCATGTGGGGCATGGTCCGGCGGGTCTACACCTATGACCCGGACCTGGGCATCGGTGGCCTCAACCTGGTGGCGACCGTGGGCGCGTTCCTGCTGGCGGCGGGGGTGTTGGTGTTCGTCATCGACCTCGTCGTCGCGTGGCGTCGCGGCGCTCCCGCGGGCCGTGACCCCTGGGCGGGTGATGGCCTGGAGTGGGGTGTTCCGTCGCCGCCGCCGTCCGAGAACTTCTCCCGGATCCCGGTGGTCGGCAGTCGTTATCCGCTCTGGCAGCCCGAGCGTGACCGGCCCGACCGCGACGAGCGGGCGCGCGGGTTCGACCGGGCTCCCGCGGATTTCCGGGCCAGCCCGACGACAAGCATCCTGCTGGCCGAGCCGGAGGCCGCCGTACACCTGCCGACCCCGACGTTTTGGCCGCTCGTCCCGGCGCTGGGGCTGGCGGGGACCGCCGCGGCGTTGATCGCCCAGGCGTATCCGGTCGCCGTGGCCGGCCTGGTGGTCGTCGCCGTCGGCGTTGTGGGCTGGCTGCGCCGCAACGAGGCCGAGCGGTGGCCGGAACGGTCCGGCGTGCGCGTCGGCGGCCTGCCCCTGGACGTGCACGGCACCCGGGCGATCGGCTGGTGGGGGGCGATGGCGACGATAGCCGTACTGGCCACCGCCGGCGGCACGATCCTGGCCTCGTACCACTTCCTCCAGGTCAACGCCACGGTCTGGCCGCCGGCGCCGGCGCAGCGGCCCGCCGCTGCACTGCCGGCTGGCCTGCTCGCGGCTCTCGTCCTGGCCGCCGCCGGTGCACTCTGGTTGGGCACGCGCGCCCAGATCCGCCGCCGGACGGCACTGGCCGTGCTGGCGGTCCTGGCGGCGGCCGGTCTGGCGGCAGGCGCGCTGACGGTCGGGACGTACGCCGCGGCGCCGCCGGCGCCCTCCCGGCACGCCTACGACTCGATGGTGCTCCTCGTGCTGGTGTTCCAGGCAGCGCTGGTGATCGTGGCGCTGGTGGCGACCGGGCTCGCGTTCCTCCGGGCGGCGGCGGGCGGACCGCCGGGGCGCCTGCGGCTGCTCGTCCAGGTGGCCGCCGGCTACTGGGCGCTCACGGCTGCCTGGTGGGCGCTGGCCAGCGGATCCCTGTACGTGGTACTGGTCGGCTAGGAGGTGTCATGCGGCGGGAACGACGCGACGCGTTGACCATCGCCTTCGTCCTGCTCGGACCGGCCGCGGCCTGGCTGGTCGCGCTGGGCGCGAGCTACGCCGTGGCGGACGCCAGCTGCACCCTGCGGCAGAGCGGGCGGGGAGTCGGCCTGAACGTCCCGGTGACGATCCTGGCGCTCAACGCCGTACTGGCGGTGGTGCCGGTCGCGGCGGGGTGGGTGGCGTTCCGGCTCCGGCAGCGTTCCCCTCGCGGTCGCCGCGCCGGCGGCGGCACCCGGGCCCGCGCGGAGTTGGCCCGCTTCGCCGGCGTTTCGGGAATCGGCCTCGCGGTGATCTTCCTGCTCGGCGTGGTCCTGCTGGCGGTCAACCCCCTGGTCTTCTGGAACTGCCAATAAGCACGGTGCGGTGACGGGGCGTGCCGCTGGTCCCCCACCAAGACGTGGCCAATGGTGCCGTTGATGCAGGATTCGGCGAAAAGCTGCCCTTGGGGGAACTTTTCGGCATTCTTGGCTGGATGCCTCTTTCGGGAAGAGTGAAGCGATGACTGATCTACAGCGCGCGCGGCGGTTCCTCGGCACCGGGGCGCTCAGCGCTGCTGCGGCCGCTGCGGTCCTGGCGGGGACCGCGCCCGCGGATGCCGTGCAGGGGGTGGCACAGAAGCTGATGTACGTCCACGTCCCCGCGGCGTGGACGGCCTACCTCGCCTTCACCGGCGTCCTGGTGGCCAGCCTGGTGTACCTGCGGACCGGGCGGCAGCGGTGGGATCGCTGGGCGGCGGCCTGCGCGGAGCTCGGCGTCGGCATGATGGCGCTGGCCATCGCGCTGGGCAGCGTCTGGGGCCGGGTCACGTGGGGCATCTGGTGGACCTGGGATGCCCGACTGGTGACGGCTGCGGCGCTCCTGCTTGTCTACATCGGATACCTCGCGGCCCGCGCGCTGGGCATCGACCCGGACCGGACCTCGCGACGCGCCGCCGTACTGGGCGTGCTCGCCTTCGCCATGCTGCCGCTGGTGCACTTCTCCGTGATCTGGTGGCGCACCCTGCACCAACCGCCGACGCTGCTCGGGCCCGATCCGACGCCGCCGATCGCGGCGTCGATGGCGCTCGCCCTGGCTGCCGCGATGCTCGCCTTCACCCTGACCGGCGCGTGGGTCGTCACCCGGCGGGTCTCCCTGCTCGCCACGCCCGCCGGGCCGAGGTCACCGGCCCCGCGGCCGGACCGTCCGGCGACGCTCGCCGAGCGTCCCGACCTCTCCGCACCAGGGGTCGAGGTCCAGAGCGCCGACGAGCGTACCGGGGTGCCGGCGTGACCGCCTGGCTGGCCGTCGGTGCGGGGTACGCCCTCACCGTCGCCGTCTGGGCCGGTTACCTCTGGTGGTCCGGTCGCGGCGGGGAGCGGACATGAGCCGCGCGAAGGTGCGACCCGCGCTGGTGATGATCTGCGCCGTGGCCGCGGGCGTGGCCGCGCTCGCCGGCAAGGGCCTGGACGAGAGCCTGGTGTACTACCGGACGCCGTCCGAGATCGTCGCGGGTCAGGCCGGGGTGAACCACGAACTCCGGGTCGGCGGCACCGTCGTGCCCGGGTCCGTCCACCGGGCCGGACCGGCGACCCGGCTGCGGCTGACCGACGGCTCCGCCGACGTCGAGGTCGTTCACCACGGCGGGCTGCCCGACATGTTCGGCGAGGGACGCGGCGCCGTCGTGGAAGGGCTCCTGGACGCCGACGGGGTCCTGCACGCCCAGCGCGTCATCGCCAACCACTCCAACGAGTACCGGCCGCCCGCCAGCGACCGCGCATGACCGTGTCGCTGCTCGGCACCGCCTGTCTCGGCCTTGGGGCGGTCGCCGCGCTGGTGGCCACCGCCGGTTGGGTGGCCCGAGCCCGCGACGCGCGGCGGCAGCCGCCACGCTCAGCCACCTACGCGCTCGCTGTCGCGGCCCTGGCCGCCTGCCTGACCCTTGAGTGGGCGTTGCTGAGCCGGGACTTCAGCGTGCGGTACGTCGCTGAGCACGGCGGCCGGGACGTGCCCCTGTACTACACGATCACGAGCCTGTGGAGCGCGTTGGAGGGCTCGCTCCTGCTCTGGCTGTTGGGCCTGGGCGCCGTCGTGGTGCTCGCGTTACGCCACCCGCCGACCACCGAACCACGCCTGCACCCGCCGGCGATGGCGGTACTCACCGCGACCGCCGCGTTCTTCTTCGGCCTCGTGCTGTTCGCCGGCAATCCCTTCGACGCGGTGGAGCCGGTACCGCAGGACGGCCCGGGACCGAACCCGCTGCTGCGCAGCCACCCCGCGATGGGCGTGCACCCGCCGCTGCTCTACGCCGGCTACGTCGGACTGGCAGTGCCGTTCGCGTACGCGATCGCGGCCCTGGTGACCGGCCGAACCGGCGCGGCGTGGGCGCGCGTCGTCCGCAACTGGACGCTGCTGGGTTGGGCGGCCCTCACCGCCGGCATCGCGGTCGGCGCGTGGTGGTCGTACGCGGTCCTCGGGTGGGGCGGCTACTGGGCGTGGGATCCGGTGGAGAACGCCTCGCTGCTGCCCTGGCTGACCGCCACGGCGTTGCTGCACTCGCTGCTGGCCCGGCGACGCGGCGGCCTCGGGGTGTGGGCCCTCTCCCTGGCCGCCGCGACGTTCTCCCTGGTGATCCTCGGCACCTTCCTCACCCGGTCCGGCGTGGTCGGCAGCGTGCACGCCTTCACGCAGTCCGGCATCGGACCTCCGCTGCTGGTCTTCCTCGCCGCCACCACGGTCGGCTGGTTGGCGCTGCTCGCCCTGCGGGGCGACCGGCTGGCAGGACCGGGGCCGGACCCGACTCGTGACTCCCGTGGCGACTGGCGGTCCCGCCTGCTGTCCCGGCGCAGCGGGCTCGTCGGCAACAACCTGCTCCTCACCGCGGTCGCGGCCACCGTTCTGGTCGGCACGGTGTTCCCCACCGTGCAGCAGATGGTCTCCGGTACGGAGGTGACGGTCGGTCCCGCGTACTACAACCAGGCACTGGCCCCGCTGGCGCTGGCCGTCCTGGCCCTCATGGCGATCGGCCCATTGCTGGCCTGGCCCGGGGAACCACCCGGGAGGTTGGCCCGCCGGGCCGTCCCATCGGCGATCGGCGCCTGCGTGGTCGCCGGCCTCGTGGGCCTGACCGGGAGCCACGGGCCGAGCGTGGTGGTGGTGTGCGGCTTGGCCGCGTTCGTCGCCTCGACCCTGGTCCGCGCGATGGCCGCGCGGCTGGCCGGCGGCGGCCCAGCCGGCGCGTGGCGGGCCGTCCGCCGCCACCGGCGCACCCTCGGCGCGCTCGTCGCGCACCTGGCCGTCGCGGTCGCGGCGGTGGCGGTCGTGGTGTCCGGCGCCGACCCGCCCGCCGAGCAGCGGGAGGTCGCCGTCGACAGCACGGCCACGCTGCGCGGGGTGACGGTCCGGCTGCTCGGGCTGGAGTCCAGGGTGACCGAGGGGCAGGAAGCGGCCACCGCGCGGCTGGAGGTCCGCTCGGAAGGCCGTTCACTGGGCAGGGTCTCGCCGACGCTGACCCTCTTCCCCGACCACGGCATGGTCGTCGCCACCCCGGCGATCGACACCGGACTGACGCGGGACGTGTACATCACCCTCCTGGCCGCCGATCCGCAGGCCGGGACCGCGCTCCTGCGGGTGTCCGTCAACAGCCTGATCGGGGTGCTGTGGCTCGCGGCCGGGCTGCTGCTGGTCGGCACCGGCCTGGCCGCATGGCCCCGGCGGATCTCGGTGACGTCCCGAGTGGGCAACGCCGAAGCCGCGCCCCGACCCCTGCTCAAGGAGGTGGACCCGTGACCGGACAGCGTCCCCTGATCGCCCGTCGTGCCGTACTCGTCGGGGCGGCCGCCGCCGCGGGGCTGGCTGCCACCGTCCCACTCGCGCACGCCCTGCGCGCCGGCGACGGTACACCGGCCGCGCCGGCGAACCGCCTGGCGTCCCCCCTGGCCGGCACCGGCCCCGACGGAACGTTCTTCGACCTGGCCACGCTGCGCGGCCACGTGGCCGTCGTCACCGTCTGGGCGTCCTGGTGCGAGCCGTGCCGCCGCGAGTTCCCGGTGCTGCTTGCCGCCCAGGAGAGCTGGTACGAGGCAGGGCTGCGGGTGGTCGGGCTCAACACCGCCGACCGGCCGGCGAGCGCGCGCCGGTTCCTGCGCGAGGTGGGTGCCGAGGCGTTGCCAATGGTGTCCGACCCGGACAGCCGGCACGCGGTCGCCTGGGGCGTACGGGGCATCCCCGAAACCTTCGTCGTCGACCGCGGCGGCCGGCTCGCCGCCCGGCACCAGGGAGAGGTGACGCGGGAGTGGCTGGTGGCCTCCGTCGAACCCCTGTTGCGCTGAGGCGGGCCGTCCCTGGGCTGCTGGCAATCGCCGCGCTGCTGCTGTTCGCCGCCGGGCTGACCCGGGCGGTCCTGGTCGGGTCGGGTCCCACTGACGAGGATGCCCGGGTACGGGCGATCGCCGCGACTGTCCGGTGCCCCGAGTGCATCGGCGAGTCCGCGGCCGACTCGCAGGCCCCGACGGCCCGAGGAATCCGCGAGACGATCCGCGAGCAGGTCCGGGCCGGGCGGGAGCCGGACGAGATCCGGCGCTGGTTCGTCGACCGCTACGGCCCGGGCATCCTCCTCGAACCGCCGGCCCGGGGACTCGGGCTGCTGTTGTGGTGGCTGCCGGTGGCGTTCGTGCCGCTGGCGTTGGCCGCGCTGGCCGTAACCCGCTGGGCGCGACGGCGGACAGCCGGTTCGGCGGTGCGGGACACCGCCCGCGCGCCCGAGTCGAGTGCGGTCCAACCCGGCCGGCCCGCCCGGGGGGCGTTGGTGCTGGCCGCGGCCGTCGCCGTCGCCCTCACCGTCGGGATCGTCATGGCCGGTAGGGGCACCGGCGACCGGCCGGCGGGTCCCGCCGCGGCGACCACCGGCGACACCGAACTCGACGTCCTGTCCGCGGCGGCCCGCTCCGCCCCTGACGAGGTGGGCCCCTGGCTGTCCCTGGGGCGGGCACTGGAGCACCGGGGGAGGCTGGCGGAGGCCGCCCAGGCCTACGAACGGGCGGTCCGGCTGGACCCGAAGGACTCGCCCGCGGCGTTCCGGCTCGCCTTCGCCTACGCCCGTTCCGGCCAGGCGGAACGGGCCCGCCCACTGCTGCAGGAGATCCTCGCCCGCGACGCGCGGCACACCGAGGCGCTGCTGCTGCTCGGCATGTTGCAACACGAGGCTGGACAGCCCGAGGCCAGCGAGACCCTGCGCCGGTTCCTGGAGGTGGCCGCCGAGCATCCCGCCGCCGCCGCGGTGCGCCGGCTGCTGGAGGGCGACCGGTGACGCGGCCGGCACGGACGACCGGGGGAGTGGCCGGGCCAGCGGCATCCCAGACCCGGCCGCCACCCGGGCGAGGAGTACGAAGCGGGTTCGGGACACCGGGGGACGGCCGGTGCTGATCGGCGAAACGTCCCTCCTGGGCCACTCCACCGCTGTTGCCTCCTGGTGGCAGCTGGATCCCGCGACGATGCTCGCGCTGGGTGCCACCCTGCTGCTGTACGCCCACGGACGCCGCGGACTGGCGGCGTACCGGTCGGGACCCGCGCTGCTGCCGCCATGGCGGGTCCGGTGCTTCCACGCAGGGCTGCTGGTGCTCGCGGCCGCCCTGGTCGGGCCCGTGGACGTGGTGGCCGAGGAGCTGTTCTGGGTACACATGGCGCAGCACCAACTGCTTGCGCTGGTCGCGCCGCCGCTGCTGATCCTGGGACGCGGCGGCCTGGTGATCGGCAGCGCGCTGCCGAGACCGGTTCGCCGAGTTCTCGTGCCCGGGCGCTGGATGCCCCGTCCGCTGCGCTCGGGAGGAGCACTCGCCGCCGCTGCGGCGGGGATCCACGCCGGCACCTGGTGGCTGTGGCATCTTCCCGGCCCCTACGAGCTGGCATTGCGGATGGAGTTGGCGCACGTCGCCGAACACCTGCTGTTCCTTGTCAGCGGCGCGGTGCTGTGGTCGTTGACCCTTCGCCACCGTCCGCGCGTCAGCCTGCCCGCCGCCCTGCTGTCGGTGATAGCCGCGATGTTGCCGACCTCGGTGCTCGCGGGCCTGCTCACGTTCGGCGCCAGGTCGTGGTACGAGGGCCATCACGCCGGCCACTGGGGTCTGACGCCGCTTGAGGACCAGCAGCTGGGTGCGGCGTTGATGTGGTTCCCCGGGTCGTTGGGCTATCTGGTCGTCGCCGCGGTGATCGTGTTCCGCGGTCTGGCCCCACCGGCGGTGGGCCCGACAACGCGCGGCTCTGGTCCGGACCCGGAACACCGGGCCGGAGGTCCCGGCCGGCGCATCCTGGCCCCGAGTTCCCGCCGGCGCGACACGGCGCGCCCGCCCCGGTAGGGGGTCGCCAGCCGTGGGGATGGCGGAGGCGGGACCGGTCGTGGTCACGGGTGTCGGGCAGGCGGGTGGGATCCCGCCGCCGGGAGTGGGCGTGGTCGGGGCGGATTCCCGCCCCCCGACGGTCGTTGGACCAGGTGGACAAATCGTGTCGTGGCAGTCAGGAAAGATGAGCTGAGTCCGGTGCTGGTGGCTGTGTGGGCTGGAAACGGGGCGCGTGGGCGCGCCGCCGGTGGGGTCGCGCGTCGTCGGCAGACGTGGGCAGCCACTGATGGCTGATCCCCAGTGCCGGCTGTGCCGGCTGCCCGCCAACGAGTGGCTGCTGGGCTACGAGGGCTTCGAACCCGCCCACGAGGGGACGCGGGAGGCGCTGCTGGCGCTGGGTAACGGTTACCAGATGACCCGGGGCGCGGCGGCCGAAGCCACCGCCGACGGCGTTCACTATCCCGCCACCTACATCGCCGGGCTCTACAACCGGCTGGTCTCCGACGTCGACGGCCGCCGCCGGGTCGACGAGAGCATCGTCAACCTGCCCAACTGGTTGCCGTTGACGTTCCGCCACCCGGGCGGGCCCTGGTACTCGCGGGCCCTGTTCCACCTCGCGCACCACCACGTCGTGCTCAACCTGCGACAGGGCACGGAACAGCGGGAGATGCTGGTCCGAGACCCGCACGGTCGCCGCACCCGGATCGTTCAGGAGCGGATCGTCTCGATGGACCGCCCGCACCTGGCCTGCCTCCGTACGGTCATCACCGCGGTGGACTGGGCGGGCCCGTTGCACGTTCGTAGCCTGCTGGACGCGCGGGTCACCAACGACAACGTCGCCGAGTACGGCGCGTTGGCCCGGCACCACCTGACCGACTGGGTCACCGGGCACCAGGGGGAGACCTGCTGGCTGACCGTACGGACCACCCAGTCGCGCATCCGTATCGCCCTGGCCGCCCGCACCGTGCTGCACCAGCAAGACCAGCCGGTTTCCCACCACCACCAGGTCAGCGACCCCGGATACGTCGGGCACGAGATCCACCTGACCATGACACCGGGAACACCGGTCACCATCGACAAGATCGTCGCCACGTACACGTCGCGGGACCGGGCAATCTCGGAACCGCTGGACGCCGCGTGGGGCGAGATCGGCGACGCACCTCCGTTCCCCGCCGTACGGGACGCGCACCTCCTGGCCTGGGAACATCTCTGGCGGCGCCTCTACCTGCGCCTCGGGGGCCACGACCTGGTGCGGGAACAGCGGGCGCTCAACGTGCACCTGTTCCACGTCGCGCAGTCCCTGTCCGGATACACCGCCGACGCCGACGCGGGCGTGCCCGCGCGGGGGTGGCACGGCGAGGGCTACCGGGGACACGTGTTCTGGGACGAGCTGTTCGTCTTTCCGCTGCTCAACCTACGTACCCCCGAGCTGACCCGGGCCCTGCTGCTCTACCGGTACCGTCGGCTTCCCCAGGCCCGCCGGCACGCCCGCGCGCTGGGCCTGGCCGGTGCGCTGTTTCCGTGGCAGAGCGGCAGTGACGGCCGCGAGGAGACGCCTGAGCGGTTCCACAACCCCCTCTCGCAGCGGTGGATGCCCGACCACTCCCGCCGGCAGCACCACGTCAACCTCGCCGTGGCCTACAACGTCTGGCAGTACTACCAGGTCACCGACGACATCGACTTCCTCGCCATGTACGGGGCCGAACTCCTCGTCGACATCGCCCGGTTCTGGGCCGCCATCGCCAGCCACGACCCGCAGGACGATCGCTACCACATCCGGGGCATGATGGGTCCGGACGAGTTCCACGACGGCTATCCCGACCGCCCGGGATCAGGTATCGACGACAACGCCTACGTCAACGTCATGACCGCCTGGGCTCTCGCCCGGACGATCGACGCCTACCGGATTCTGGGTGGACACCACACGGACGACCTGTTGCGGCGCCTGGGGGTCGACGACCAGGAAGTCGCCCGCTGGGACCACATCAGCCGCCGACTGTACGTCCCGTTCCTGCCCAACGGACTGCTCAGCCAGTTCGAAGGCTTCGCCGACCTCGACGAACTGGACCTTGGCGCATATCGCGACCGGTACGGCGACATCGGCCGCCTCGACCTCATCCTGGAAACTGAGGGCGACCACACCAATCGGTACCAGACGTCGAAACAGGCTGACGTCCTGATGCTGCTCTATCTGTTCAGCGCGGAAGAGGTCACCGAGCTCCTGCATCGACTCGGGTACGACTTCGACCCCGCGACGATCCCGGCCACCGTGCACCACTACCTGGACCGGACCACGCACGGATCAACCCTCAGCCGCGTCGTTCACTCCTGGGTCCTCGCCCGCACCAGACGGTCCCAGTCCTGGCACCTGCTGCGCGACGCACTGAGCGCCGACCTCTCCGACATCCAGGGCGGCACCACCCGTCAGGGCATCCACCTCGGCGCGATGGCTGGCACCGCCGACATCCTGCAACGCTGCTACACCGGGCTGGAGGCCCGCGGCGACGCGCTCCGCCTCCATCCGCAACTACCGCACACCCTCACCCATCTCGACTTCGACGCGCGCTACCGCGGGCACTGGCTCCGCATCCACTGCAGCCACGACCTCATCTCGGTACACGCGCTGCCCACCGCCGCGCCGCCGATCACCGTGATCATCGATGGTCATCCGCACATCCTCACCGGGGAGAGCCACGTCCGCCTGCGCCTGCCCAGGGAGCAGCCGCCGGGCGGCGCTGGTCCGCGCAACCACGTCGATCGGCACTAGCGCGTCGAGACCCACCTCGGC
>NZ_POUB01000170.1 GCF_003236335.1 Micromonospora deserti | reverse complement strand
CCGCCACGTCATCCACGCCGCCGCCACCCGGGTCATCCTGATCGTGTCCACCGCCGCCGACCGGATACCGGTACCGGCCGGACACCACCTCGTCGCCGTCGACACCGTGATGTCCCAGCCCCTCGGTCACTCCCACGACCGGTTCGTCCCCGCCGAGCGGCCGACCAGCACCGGCGAGAACTGCTACGTCCTCTTCACCTCCGGCACCACCGGACAACCCAACGGGGTCGTCGTCACCCACCGCAACGTCTGCAACATCCTGCTCACCGCACCGGGAGACCTCGGCATCCGGCCAGGCTGGCGGGTCGGGCAGCTACTCAACGTGGCGTTCGACATGGCGGCGTGGGAGATCCTCGGCTGCCTCAGCCACGGCGCCACCCTCGTCATCCGGGGCCGGGACGTCGCCACCACCGCCCAGCGCGTCGACGCGCTCATCGCCACCCCGACCATCCTCAGCGGCCTCGACCCCGACCGGTGCGAACAGGTGAAGGTGGTGGCGGTGGCCGGCGAGCCGTGCCCCCGACCTCTGGCCGACCGGTGGGCCCGCCGCTGCGCCTTCTACAACGCGTGCGGTCCTACCGAGACCACCATCGTGAACACGATGCACCGCCATGACGTGAACGCCGCCCGCCTGACCATCGGCCGCCCGACCCCCAACAACACCGTCTACGTCCTCGACCCGGCCGGTCGCCCCTGCGCCATCGGCGACGTCGGCGAGATGTGGGCTGGAGGCGACTGCGTCTCCGCCGGCTACCTCGACAATCCGGCGTTGAACGCCGAACGCTACGCCCCCGACCCGTTCCTCGGTGACGGACGACTGATGTTCCGCACCCGGGATCTCGGCCGCTGGACCCTCGACGGCCAACTGGAACACCTCGGTCGGACCGACGACCAAGTGAAGATCCGGGGATTCCGGGTCGAACTCGACTCCGTCTCGGCCGTCCTCGAGTCCGTCCCCGGCTGCCGGCGGGCGGCTACCCTCAAACTCGACGACCGCAGCCTCGTGTCGTTCGTCGCCCCCCGCCACGTCGACCCCGAGGCGGCGAAGCAGGCCGTCGCGTCTGCCCTGCCCTACTACTGCGTCCCGACGACCATCTATCCGATGGCCGCATTGCCCGAAACGAGCCGCGGAAAGATCGACAAGGTGGCGCTGCTGCGTCTCGCCACCTCCGGCCAGTGGGAGCGGGCGGCATGAGCGTCGCCAGCCCAGTTGACACCCCGGCCACTCCCGCCGCCGTTGCCGTCCCCGCCGCTCCTGAACGGCTTCGCGTCGCCCGGGTCACCCTGCCCCCGCCGACGTCGCTGCCCCGACGCATCCTCAAGCATCCCCGCCTGATGCACCACCACCGCCTCGTCGCCCTCGTCCTCACGGCGAACCTGGCGCTGCTCGGACACGCCCTCACCCACGGCCGCTGGTGGTCAACCGACCACACCAACCTCAAGGCCATCTCCAGCGCCGTCCTGGCCAACTTCGCCCTCGCCATCCTCATCCGCCAGCAGTACGTCATCAACCTGCTGTTCTGGCTCGCCACCCGGGCACCCACCCGGTGGCCGCTGAGAATCCGCTGGACCCTGGCGAAGGTGTACCACTTCGGGGGGCTGCACGTCGGTGGCACGCTCGCCGGAACGCTGTGGTTCCTGGTCTTCGTCGCGTCCGCCACCACCGCCGCGCACCGGGGCGAACCCGTGCCCATCAGCCTCCTCGTGGTCTCCTACCTCCTGCTCGCGCTCCTGAGCGTCATCGTCACCACGGCGCGACCGACGTACCGGGCCCGACACCACGACCGGTTCGAACGGGTGCACCGCTTCGGCGGATGGACCGCGCTGGCCCTGTTCTGGACCCAGACGGTGCTCTTCGTCCGGGCCGACCACGACCGGAACCTGCTGACCGCACCGCAGATCTGGGTCCTCGCCATCCTCACCGTCAGCGTCGCCCTGCCCTGGCTGCGCCTGCGCAGGGTGCCGGTGGAGATCACCCGACCCTCCAGCCACGTGGCGCTGGCCCGATTCGACCACGGCGCGACACCGTTCGCCGGATCCTCCACCGCGATCAGCCGCCGTCCGCTCTGGGAATGGCACTCCTTCGCCAATGTGCCCGCTCCCGGCGAGACCGGCTTCCGGCTCACCATCTCCCGCGCCGGCGACTGGACCGGATCATTCATCGACGACGCCCCCTCCCACGTTTGGGTCAAGGGCATCACCACCGCGGGGGTGGCCAACATCGAAACCCTGTTCACGAAGGTCGTCTACGTCGCCACCGGCAGCGGCATCGGCCCCGTACTCCCACACCTACTGGCCCGGAAGGTGCCCTCCCGGCTGGTCTGGGCGACCCGCAGCCCACGGACCACCTACGGCAACGCGCTCGTCGACGAGATCCTCGCCGACCAGCCCGACGCGATCGTCTGGGACACCGCCGAACACGGCAAGCCCGACATGGTCCAACTCGCGTACGCCGCGTACGAGGCGTTCCGCGCCGAGGCCGTCATCTGCATCTCGAACAAGAAGCTGACCTGGCAGGTCGTCCACGGCCTGGAGCGCCGGGGCATCCCGGCGTACGGCGCCATCTGGGACTCCTGAACGGAAGGAAACAGCCACATGAACCACATCAAGATCGAACAACGCGACCGGGTCGTGACCGTGCAGTTGCACCGGCCGGAGGTACTGAACGCCCTCAACACCGACCTGATGACGGAACTGGTCGACACGCTGCGCCCCCTCGACCGCGACCCCGACGTGGGCTGCTTCGTCATCACCGGCTCCGACCGGGCCTTCGCCGCCGGCGCCGACATCCGCGAGATGGCATCCAAAACGGCGCTAGAGATGTTCACCGAGGACTTCTTCGCCGGCTGGGACGCCTTCGCCGCACTGCGTACCCCGAAGATCGCCGCAGTGGCCGGCTACGCGCTCGGCGGCGGCTGCGAACTGGCGATGATGTGCGACCTCATCTTCGCCGCCGACAGCGCCCGGTTCGGCCAGCCGGAGATCACGCTCGGCGTCATCCCGGGCATCGGCGGCACCCAGCGACTGACGAAACTGATTGGCAAGGCCAAGGCGATGGACATGATCCTCACCGGCCGGCTGATGGACGCCGAAGAGGCGGAACGGGCCGGCCTGGTCGCCCGGGTGTTCCCCGCCGACCGGCTGCTGCCCGAGACGACGGCCGTGGCCGAGACCATCGCCGCGTACGGCAAGCCGGCGGCGATGGCCGCCCGCGAGGCGGTCGACCGGGCCCTGGAGGTCGGCCTGCGGGAGGGGCTGCTCTTTGAACGACGTGCGTTCCACGCCCTGTTCGCCACCGAGGACCAGGCCGAGGGCATGCGCGCGTTCCTGGAGAAGCGACCCGCGCGCTTCCGTGGCCGGTAGAGCCGGACGTAGACGATTCGGTCGCCTCGGTTCAGGGCATCATCGGCTGCCACGTCGCGCCCGCGTCGGCGCTGCGCAGCACCCGGCCCTCCTCGGTGGCCAGGTAGACGACGTTCTCGTGCACGGTGAGGGCGACCGGGGCGCCCGGAGCGCGGCCGGCCGTGGACGACCAGGTCGCCGCCCCGTCGACGGAGCGCACCAGCGTGCCGTCCGCCGTGACCGCCACCAACTCCCGCGGGGACCAGTGCAGCAACACCGCAGGCGGGCCCCCGGCCGGCTCCCAGGTGCGGCCGCCGTCGGTGGAGCGGCGCATGCCCTGCTCAGTGGTCGCCAGGAGGGTGTCCGGGCGGTGGGGGTCGATCGCCAGGTCGTAGGCCTCGACTGTGGAGCGGGTCTGCCAGCTGACCCGGTCACTGCTGGCCATCAGGGCGCCGCTGGTCGAATCCAGGCCATACACGACGCCGCGGGAGAAGCGCAGCAGGTGGAAGTCGGCCTGCCCGGCCAGGGACAGGCTCTGCCAGGTGCGGCCGGCATCGGTGCTGCGGATCAACCCCAGGTGCCTCGGCCCGTCCTCGCCGGGGGCCGGGTGCCCGGAGGCGAGGAACTCGTCGGGGCCGGTCACCGTGAAGCCCATGGTGTCCTGGCGGCCGTTCCCGACCCGGGTCGCCTGGGCGCCGGAGAGCCGGAACACTCCGTGGTGGGTGGCCACATACAGCTGACCATCGGCGGGGTTCACGCCGAGGCCGTGTACGTGGCTCAGCACGCTGTCCGACGGCGTCGAGGCGGTCGACGAGCCGGCGTCCCCCCGCCAGCCGGCCGCGGTGACCGCTGCCGTAACCAGCAGAAGGACGCCGACGGCGACGCCAAGCCACGCCATCCGATTCTGCCCCTTGTGGGCCACACCCAGCTCCCTTGCCTCGACTGCGCAACCTGCGTCGGCAGGCGCGGAGTGTCCCGCAGCTGCGCACCGATGGTATGCCATCTACTATTGCTCGCTAGTAGTAGTGTTCGTGAGGCGTCACGGTGAGACATGACCCGACGGGTCGAATGGGCGCGCCCTCCGATGGCGCAGCGAGGAGGTTACCGGTGCGTCAGGTCACGGCGGCGCCTGACCGGGCGATACGGCGCGCGGCGTCGGTGGCTGGGGCTGCGGTACTGGCTGCGGCCGTCGGATTCGTGCTGCGGTTTGATCCCACCGATCGGGTCGCCGACCCGACCGGCCCGTGCCTGTGGCACTCCGTCACCGGCATCAACGGCCCAGGCTGTGGCGGCACCCGCATGTTCTACTACCTGGTGCACGGCGACCTCGCCGAGGCGGCTCGTCACCACCTGGCCGCGCTGGTCGCGGTGCCCTTCCTGGCCTACCTTGGCGTACGCTTCCTCGCCTCGGCCTGGCTCGGGCGCGAGCTGCCCGCGCTGCGCCTGCCCACCTGGGTCTACGGGACCTACATCGCCGTCTTCCTGCTCTACAGCACGGTGTTGCGCAACCTGCCGTGGGCGCCGTTCTCCTGGTTCGACATCCCCAACCTGACCCCGTGACCCCCAACCGTCACGCATCCCGCCTCGCCCGGCCACCCGCACGTTCCGCTTCTCCGCATGGGCACGGCCGGTCATCACTTATGCAACCTATTATCCTTTACTGGTACGAACAGGACAACGCGCCAGCAACCGGGCAGGCTGAGCAGCCTGCCGCAGGTGCTGCTGCTCGCCGCGGCGGGCCTGGCCCAGGGCCGCCGCGTTCGTCTCTTGCGCCGGCCCCGCGGGCCGCAGACGGAGGCACGGGCGCTGCAACGTCAGCGTAGGCTGACGTGGATGTGGGAGGCGTTGTGTCGTTGAACGGCCTGGGCGAGTTGGAAGCCGTTGTCATGGACGTGCTGTGGCAGGCGAGCGAGCCCCTGCGGGTGCGTGAGGTGCTCAATAGGCTGACCGGTCGGACCCTGGCCTACACCACCGTCATGACCGTTCTGGACAACCTGCACCGCAAGCAGTGGGTGCTGCGCGACAAGAGCGGCAAGGCCTACCACTATCGGCCCGCCGGCACCCGGGAGGAACTTGTGGCTCGGACCTTGCGGCGCATGCTGGAGACCAGCCTCCAACCGGACGTGGTGCTGCTGCACTTCGCCCGATCGGCCACTGATCGAGAACTGGCGGTGCTGCGAGAGGTCCTCGACGAGCGGTCTGATTCCCGATGAGCCCCGCCGTCGCCCTCACCGTCGGTGCGCTCGTCGTAGCCTGGCTGGCCCCCGCGCTGCTGGAGCGTGCCGTCGGCCGCGTGCGTGATCCGATCGCCGTGTTACTCGCCTGGTGGGGCAGCCTGGCCGCAGTGCTGGTGACCTTCGCCGCCGGAGTAGCATTGCTGCTCGCGCCGGTCAACCGTCTCGAGAGTTGGGCAGAGAAACTGGCGCACCACTGCTGGCTTGCGGTGCGGCACGGCCACCTGCCCGCGCAGGACGAGGTCCTCGGCTTCGCCGGTGCGCTGGCGGTCTCCGCGCTGGCCGCGCGATCGGCGGTCGCGGCGGTTCGGCAGTGGCGTGCCCAGCGGGAGTCCCAACAAGCGCACCAGGATCTGATGACTCTGCTCGGCGAGACCGTTACGCCGGAGCGGGAACCGGTGTTGCGGGTTCCGCATTCCGTGCCGCTGGCGTACAGCGTTGGCGGCCGTCGCGGACTGCTCGTCGTCAGCGCCGGCGTCTTGCGGCTGCCTTCGGCACAACGCGCGGCGGTGCTGTGTCACGAGCGGGCGCACCTGCGCGGCCGCCACCATCTGATCGTCGCCCTCGCGGAGGTCCTCGCCGCGGCCGCACCGTGGGTGCCGCTGACCCGCCGCGCGCCGCGCGCCATGCGACTCCTGGTCGAGCTGTGCGCCGACGCGGCCGCCGTTCGCGCCTGTGGCGCGCCCGCGGTTCGTGCAGCACTGATCGCCCTCAGCGGTGCTCCGCACCCGGCGCACGCCCTGTCGATGGCCGGAGCGGACGTGCCGGCGCGGCTGCACCGCCTGCAGGGCGGGGCACCGGGCCACCGAACCTGTGCCCGTGTCGCTCTTCCACTGGCCGCGGTGGTCGCGCCGGCACTGGTCAGTGCCGTCACCGCCATCATCTTCTGCGCCTGAGCATGACACGCCGCTTCTAGAGGGAGAGAGAATCCCTCCTTACGCCCTGAACAGGAACGCCAGCGGTCCCTCCAGGCGAAGGAATACCCGAAGGGACCGTGACGCAGGACGGCAGGTGATCAGGCCCAGATCATCCGGGTCACTATGTTGGGACTGGGAGTACACCCGACCAGGCGAGACGTACGGCCAGGCGTACAACGGGTTGGTGTACGTCAACCAGCGCTGGGTGTTCACACCCCGTCCGATCGCGCTGTCCAGCCGCACCCTGAACCACCTTGCCGACCTCATCCGCGCCGAACGAACCCAGCGGCGGGGCCGGTGGCGGCGCCTCGACGCCAGCCGACAGGCCCTGCTCGCCCTGGCCCACCGCCGCGACGTCGACAACCTGCCGACGGTGACCGCCATGGCTGGGAGGCTGCACCTCGTCCACCGGCGCCTGCATGACCGCGTCCGCGTGATGCCCGTCCGCCGCCAAGCGCGTCGCTGTATCGGCACGGAACGCGAACATCACGAAGTGGTGGGAGCTGTCTCCGGCGCGGATCTCGTACACCCCGGTCGGGGTCAGCGAGCCCACCTCGAACCCGGCCTCCTCCACCGTCTCGCGGCGGGCAGCGTCCTGCGCCGGCTCCCCGAACTCCACCTTGCCACCCGGCAACAGCGGCCACCCCGCGTACGGGCCGCGCTGCGACGCTGCCGTTCGGCACGTTGCGGTGGCGGTACGGCGGCGCGCCGGCCGAGACATGATGTACCTCCACCGACGACACCAGCGTGGCGAGTGGCCGGACGGGCAGCCGCTCCCGGTAGCTCTGGCCCGGCGGCTCCATCGACACATCGTTGCACCGCCACGCGGGCGTACCTATGACCAGCCCGGGCGGCCCCCACCGAGTGAATCGGCTGGAGGCCGCCCAGGAATGGATTGTCAGTTGGCGCCAGCCGCCTGGTGAATGGTCGTCCTGAGCTGGTCGACGGTGCGGGGGCCGCCCCACGCGGGCGCCAGCTCGGAGTGCTCAGCCGAGATCGCGTACATCTGGCTGTCCCCGGCGCCTTGCAGCCACAGGCCGTCGTTGTACGCGGCATACAACCGTGCCTCGACGGGGATCGCGGCCGGCCGGACAACCGTCGTGCGGCCGTTGGGCCGCCAGGCGGTGATGTCCTCCAGCACCGCCACGACCTTGGCCTGCGGATTCAAAGCGTCCAACTCCTGCGGCGTGGCCTTGCTGCTCGTGGACATCGAGACGTAGACGCGGCCGCCGGTGACCATGGTGGTGTCGCCGTCGAGCACCTCCTCGACAGCGATGACGAAGGTGGCGTACGAGCCGATGGCCCGCTTCGTCACCTCAGGGTCCGCGCTCGAGAACCGGATGCCGTCGGTCACCTTCACGAGCGTGCCTTTGACGACGAGGTCCGCCCTGCTGACCGCGTCGTCCGGCGAGGTGAGCGCCGTGTAGTCCATATCCATGCCTGCCCCTGCGAGCTGGGTGAGCCGCTGGACCGACCCGTCCGCGGTGCTCGACGCGTCGCCGGCCGCGGCGCTGGAGCAGGCGGCGGCGAGCGCGACGGCCGCGGCAGCGATGAACGACCTGAGAATTCTCATCGGTGTCGCCTTCTTTCCGGCTCGCTCAGTAGCGGCCGTTGATGTGGCCGATGTCGTGGGAGTGGAAGGTGCGCCACTTCATGTCGCGGCTCGGCACCTCGCCGCTGATCATGGCGCAGTCGTGCGCGCTGGGAGAGTGGTGTCCCAAGCCGACCGTGTGACCGATCTCGTGCACGGCGGTCTTCCGGCGGTCGTACCAGTCGTCGGTGCCCCTGTCGAGCTCGGCGAAGTCCATGTCGACGACGGCGCTGTTACAGACGTTGCTGGAGGCCCAGTCCGCGCACCTGGCTTGTCCGCGCGTGCCCGCGGGCAGGTTCCACACATACCATTGGATGTCGGTGCCGGACACGCAGGCGCCAGGGCTCGGGCCGTTCCTCTCCAGGAAGGTCACCATGTCGGTCGGCTGGCCCAGCCGGTCCATCGACCAGTAGACGACATCCTTGTATTCGGTCGTCCAGCCGGACCCCGCGAAGCAGAAAGCGTGGCCGCTGCTGTCCGCGTACCAGGTTTCCGGAAACGGGGTCGCCTGCGCGCTGGTGGGCGCGACTACCAGGGTGCCGGCCACCACGACAGCGGCCGCCGCGAGCAGTCTGCCCGCGCTGCCGACCATGCGTTTGAGGGCTGTCTTCGCCATGCGTCGCCTTTCCGGTGCGGGTCGAAGGGATATCGAAGCGCGAGCACGCTATCGGGCCGTACTTCGAAAGCGCTCCGAAGCCGCTCCGATTCCGGCGACGCACGTCCACGTCGGTGGGCTCCGGCGGCGGCACCGCCGAAAACGACAGCAGGAAGCCGCCTTCCGTTCATTCCGAGTTCACTCACCCTCTGTGTGTCGACCGGTTCGTCCACGCTGGACCATCCGCGGATCCTGGCATGATCGGGCCGGAGCCCGGGGAGGAAATCCGATTGCGTTACCACGTCCTGGGGCCGGTCGCGGTCCACCGTTCCGGCGATGCCCTGGCCCTTGGCGGGCCGAAGCCGCGGGCCCTACTCGCCGCGTTGCTGCTGAGCGCGGGCCGGGTGGTGCCGGAGGAACGACTCATCGCGATGGTGTGGGGTGACGAGCTGCCGCCAAGCGTACGAGGACAGCTGCAGACCCACATGTCCGCGCTGCGCAAGATCCTCGGCGCCACGGTCATCCTCCGGCGCCCGCCGGGCTACCTGATCGACGTGCGACCGGGTGAACTCGACCTCGACGAGCTGGACGACGCCGTGGCGCAGGCCCGGGTGGAGTCGGCGGCGCGGCGGCCCGCCGCGGCTGCGACCCGGCTGCGGACGGCGCTAGCACTGTGGACGGGACCGCCGCTGGGCGGCGTAACCGAGCCGCTGCTCGCCCACGAGGGCCCGGGCCTGCGGGAGCGGCGGCTGGCCCTGCTGGAGGGGCTGTTCCAGGCGGAGCTGGACGCCGGCCGGCACGAGCACGTAATCGGAGAGTTGCTGCACGCGGCGCAAGAGAACCCGTACCGGGAGCGGCTGCACGCCCAGTCGATGCTGGCGCTGCATCGCTGTGGGCGCACCGCCGAAGCGCTGGAGGCCTTCGTGAAGGTCCGCGTCCGGTTCGTTGCCGAACTGGGCGTCGAACCCGGGCGGCTGCTTCAGCAGACCCAGCGACGGATCCTGCAGGGCGAACCGGTGGAGGCACAGGCCGGGCCGGCCACCCCGCGACAGCTTCCCGCGGACCTGCCGTCCTTTGTCGGCCGCTCGGCGGAGCTGTCCCATCTGGACGCTCTGCTCGGCGGCACCGACGTGCTCGGCGTACGGATCGCCGCCCTCATCGGCACCGCGGGGGTGGGCAAGACCTCACTGGCCGTGCGGTGGGCGCACCGAGTCAGGGCGCAGTTCCCGGACGGGCAGCTCTACGCCAACCTGCGCGGTTTCGACCCGGCCGGTCCAGTGGTCGACCCCGCCGAGGTCGTACGCGGATTCCTGGACGCCTTGATGGTGCCCGCCGAGCGGATCCCGACCGGCCTGGACGCGCAAGCGGGGCTCTACCGCAGCGTACTGGCCGACCGGCAGGTCCTGATCGTGCTGGACAACGCCCGCGACACCGAGCAGGTCCGCCCACTGCTTCCCGGCGCCCCCGGCTGCCTGGTGCTGGTCACCAGCCGCGCCAATCTCACCGGTCTGATCGCCACCGAGGGCGCTCGGCCCGTCTCGCTCGGCCTGCTCAGCGACGGCGAGGCCCGGGAGATGCTGGCCCGTCGCCTCGGCGCGGAGCGCCTGGTACGGGAACCGGACGCGGTGCGCGAAATCATCACAGCGTCCGCGCGGCTGCCGCTCGCGCTGGCCATCGTCGCCGCCCGCGCCGCGACGCACCCGACCTTCCCCCTCGGCGCCATCGCGGAGAAACTCCGCGAGCACGACGGCGAGTTGGACGTCTTCGACGGGGGTGCCCCGGCCAGCGACGCGCGTGCGGCCTTCGCATCGTCGTACCGGACCATCAGCCGGGAGGCGGCGCGCGCGTTTCGGCTGATGGGTCTGCACCCGGGTCCGGACGTCTCCGCGGCGGCCACGGCCAGCGTCGTGGGGATCCCCCTGCGCGCGGCCCGCCGCGCGCTCGCCGAGCTCACCCGCGCCCACCTTCTCGTCGAGCACAGCCCGGGCCGGTACGCGTGCCACGACCTGCTGCGCGGGTACGCCGCCGAGCTGGCCGGACGCCACGACACCGACGCCGAACGCCGGGCGGCGCTGCACCGCATGCTCGATCACTACCTGCACACGGCGTGGTCCGCCGACCGGCTACTCATCCCTCAGCGCGACCCGATCGACCTCGCACCGGCGCAGCCCGGCGTCACCATCGAAGACCTGGCAGACCAGCGGCAGGCGCTGGCGTGGCTCCAGACCGAGCACCGGATTCTCGTCGCGCTGATCCACCGGATGCCGGCCGCGTTCGACACCTACAGCTGGCGCCTCGCCTGGACGCTCGCCACCTTCTTCGACCGGCAAGGGCACTGGCATGACTACGTCGCGACGCACCGCGTCGCGCTGGATGCCGCCCGCCGGCCGCAGGACACCGTCGGTCAGGCACATACCCACCGCAACCTCGCTCGCGCCTACGCCCGCCTGGGCCGGCACGATGACGCGCAGGACCACCTGCGCCAGGCTCTGGACCGCTACCGCGCATGCGGCGACCGCGTCGGCCAGGGACACGCGCACGGCAACCTGTCCTGGCTGCTGGAACAGCGAGGCCGATACGCCGACGCGCTCACCCACGCGCGCCTGGCGCTCGACCTGTACCGGCTCGCCGGCGACAACGCCATGCAGGCCAACGCCCTCAACACGGTCGGCTGGCAGCACGCGCTCCTCGGTGACTACGACCAGGCCCTGAAGCACTGTGAGCAGGCCCTAACGCTGCTGCAGGCGCTGCACGACCGGTTCGGCGAAGCCGTCACGTGGGACAGCATCGGATACGTCCACCAACGTCGCGGCAACCTCTCCCGGGCCACCGCGGCCTACGGGCACTCGATCGGCATGTTTCACGAGGTCGCGGACCGTCTCAACGAGGCCAAAACCCTCACCCGGCTCGGCGACACCCACCTCGAAGGCGGGCAGCCGGACGCCGCCCGCCGCGCCTGGCGGCGAGCCCTCGCCATCCTCGACGAACTCGGTCACCACAGCGCCGACGACCTCCGCGCGAGACTCGAACCGGTGGAACCTCGCGCCTCCTGACGCCGGGTAGGGCCCATACCCGCTGAGATCGCCCTACTGCGATCGCAGTACGGGCGGTGTCTGTGGTTGGACGATACGGCGGCCACCTTCCTTCCGGAAGCTTGAGCCCGCAAGCGACTGTTGGAGATGGGGCGTGTGATCGAGGTGAGCGGCCTCAGCAATAGGTACGGGGACAAGCTCGCGGTGGACGCGTTGAGTTTCGGCACGCTCGTGTCGATCATGCGGCCGGGCACGGTGATCGCGCTCCGCTAGCCGATGCCCAGGACGGGCAGGCACTCCTCGACGCCGGTCAGCTCGATGTCGTCCCGGCGGACCCGTTCCCACGCGTCCCGAGTGAGCCGCCACTGCTGGATCCGCGCGGGCTCGCCGCGGCGGGTGTCCCAGTCCGTGCCGTTCGGTTCGTAGCCCAGGCCACGGGAAACGCGGTTGGACGCTTCGTTGTCGACGAAGGCGTCGCTGCCGGCTTCGCGTGCGCCCAGCCCGGCGAAGGCCAGCTGCAGGATCGCCGCCCGCATTTCCTTGCCGAGCCCCTGTCCGCGGCTGCCGGGGGTCAGCCATGAGAAGCTGGACACCGTGCCGAACCGCGTGAAGTTCGTGCCGATGAGGTCTTGCATGCCGACCGGTTCGCCGTCGACGAGCACGGCGAAGTACAGCCGCCACGAATCCGGGCTCACTCGGGCGCGGCCGGCCCAGATGCCGCGCAGCCATTGCCATTCGCGTTCGGGGCTGTCGGCGTAGAACGAGATCGGGTCGTCGAACGGCCACGGCTCGGCGTTGGCGACCCCGGCCCGCACGAGCGGCACGAGACGTTCCAGCAGTTCGTCGGACGCGCCGGCCAGCGTCAGGCGCGGCGTGCGGACTTCGACGTTCAGCGGGGGATAGGTGTGGGCCACTGCCCGGACGATAGCCGGCCCGCCTGGCCGCCGCATTCGGTTTTCCCTAGGCGGTGTCCTAATCGGAGCCGGAGGATAATGGCGGCGATGGTGAGTCGGCTTGGTAGTAGGCGGCGCGTTTGGCGTAGCGGATGGCCAGGTCGCGGAACTGTTTGAGCCGGTTGAAGCAGCGTTTCACGACGGATGGTCGGTGGCCGGGTCGCGGCGGGCGCTGGCGGCGTGCTGGTGGGCGCGCACGGAGGAGGTGTCCACCCCGATGATCCAGTCTTTGCCCTCCTCGGTGTCGCAGTCGATGTGCAGGGTGTCGCAGATGCGCTGCCAGTGGCAGCAAGGGTTCCAGCAGATCCCATTCCTCGTCGGTCAACTCATGCCGTCGAGCCATGCTGGTCTATCTACCGAACCTCGCACTGGAAATCCACGAGACACGCCCTAAGGCGAGACCGCGACCGTGAAGAAGTTACTCACGGATTCGGGTCTGAGCCGTTGACGACGCACGGAAACGGTGGGGGCGGTCCGAAGGATCGGACCGCCCCGGCCCGGTT